>JAFPJV010000079.1 GCA_017425065.1 Paludibacteraceae bacterium | reverse complement strand
TTGGTCGTTGGTCGTTGGTCGTTAGTCGTTGGTCGTTGGTCGTTGGCAGGCAACAGTTGCAGGTCGCGTTGCTGCCAAAGGAAAGCGCTGGCCTCGGTATAAGCCGTATTGGGCACGCCGCTGAGCATATAGTGGTCGATCTGGTACATGTCGAGCACCTGTTCTACGCAGTGGCCAAACTCATGCACGGCTATATTATATCCTTTATAATCCATGCCCGCGGGCGCGATACGCGTGCGCAGGCGAGCGGGTTCTTGACGTCCCATGCAGGGCCATGCGTGTCCGGAACCGCGAGCGGGTTCCACGACGATATGACGGGCAATGTTACGGGCGTCCTCGCTGTAGAATCCCATGCGCTCCAGCAGACGCGACATATCGGCAGCAAAAGCATTGGCATCGGGATAGAGCGAGCGCGTCAGTTCGCTCAGCCGGTCTTCGTTGAGCGAAGCGCGTGCCTTAAAGCCGTCGTACCATATATCATACGGACGCAGGTCACGTCCCAAACGCTCGCGGATGATCTGCGCCACTTGCGCCACCTGCGGCGAACCTACCAATGCGCGGAACAGGCTATCCAGTTCGGCGGCCGGGAACTCCACACCCACCTCGAAGTTACGGATAATGCCGGTAGGCGCCGAAGGACAGTACTTGTCTTCTTCCATCAAGGCGTGGGCAGTCTGCAAGATGCGCTCGTAGCGCGTATAAGGTTCGGGATTGAGCGTGTCGGAATAGGGCTTCCAGAGGTAGTCGCCGTTGTTGATGGCCTCCGCAGGTATCTGCTGGCAAACGATACGCTGCATGACCTTGTAGATCATCTCCTGCTTCTCCCGATTCTCGGCTCTTGACTCTTGGCTCTCGGCTTGATACAACGCTTTGAGTTCGTCGCGCAGGTTCCAGTGGCTCAGCAGCACTTTGTCTTCTGGCCACAGTTGCCGTCCATCGTCAGTGCGCAGGGCACCCATATAGATATTATAGCCGGCAATATAGTTCTCGGCATCGGCCTGCGCTTGCGAAAGACGGGCATTTACGTCGGCTGGCACGCGCGCGGTGAACACGTCGCCCATACGCGCCATAGCCCACTCCCGACGGCTCCATTTGCGGCCGAGCGTATTCTTCTCCTCCAGCGTATAGTGCGGGAAATTGATGATCGTGATGAGTGCCAGTTTGTTGGCGAACATATCGTCGGAGAAATGCGCCATCGGGCTATAGCCGGACATGATCCAGTCAGCCGCCGTAGGTTCTCCGCTATTGGTCAGTTGGGTCGGTTTGAGCAGTTCGACCGTAAGCAGGTCGCCCGACTGATAACACTTCTCCATGATTTGGCTCAGCGACTCGAACAGCACGACGCGTTCGCTATCCGTCCGGCAATAGTACTCGCGCACCAGGGCTTGGAAATCGTCCTTGGTGCCATCGGCTTCGGTCCACAACGCAGCCGCCTGGTCGATACCGAGCGACTGATATTCCAATCCTTCCGTCAGATTCATCGTCTCTTTTTTGGAACAAGCCGCGCACAACAATACGCATAGCGCCAATGTTCCCGCCTTAAAAATATTCATTACAAAATAGAAATTTTCTTTAATTCTTTAAACTTTATTATACGTTTCCAGTGCCTTACGCAGTACGAGCATGGCTTTGCCCAGGTCTTCCTTGTTGAGCACATAAGCCATACGTACCTGGCGGCGTCCTTCCTCCGGATTGGTATAGAAGCCCGTGCCGGGAGCCATCATGACCGTTGCCCCTTCGTACTGGAAGTCGGTCAGACACCACTTGCAGAACTTCTCGCAGTCATCCACGGGCAGTTCGACCATGACGTAGAAGGCGCCAGTAGGAGCGGGAGCAAAGACACCGGGTATCTGGTTGAGTTGGTCGATGAGGAAGTTGCGTCGTCCCAGGTACTCGTCATATACCTCCTGCATATACTCTTCGGGTGTGGAGAGCGAAGCCTCGGCTACTACCTGTCCGAACAGCGGTGGCGACAGACGTGCCTGGCAGAACTTCATGACCGAGTCGCGTACAGCTTTGTTCTTGGTGATCAGTGCACCGATACGTATGCCGCATTCGGAGTAACGCTTCGATACGCTGTCCACGAGGATGACATTCTGCTCGATGCCCTCCAGGTGGCAGGCAGATATATAGGGTGACTTGGTATAGATAAACTCGCGGTACACCTCGTCGGAGATGAGATAGAGGTCGTATTTCTTGACCAGATCGCGTATCTGGCGCATCTCTTGCTTGGTGTAGAGGTAGCCGGTTGGGTTGTTGGGATTGCAGATGAGAATAGCGCGTGTCTTGGGCGTTATCTGCTTCTCAAACTCCTCCACGGGCGGCAACTTAAAGCCGTTTTTGATATCGGTCTTGACGGACTTGACGACCGCTCCGGCCGAGATGGCGAACGCCATATAGTTGGCATACGATGGGTCGGTGACGATGATCTCGTCGCCCGGGTTTAGTACGCTCATATAGGCGAACATGATGGCTTCCGATCCACCGGTGGTAATGATGATCTCGTCGGGCGAGAGGTCGATACCGTAGTCGGCATAGTAGCTCACCATCTTCGTACGGAGCGACTTGAGTCCCTGCGAGGGCGAGTACGCCAGAATCTGTTCGTTGTACTGCCGAACAGCCTCCATGGCTTGGGGCGGTGTCTTGATATCGGGCTGTCCGATATTCAGGTGATAGACGTGCGTGCCGGCCAGTTTGGCTTCGTCGGCATATTTTGCCAGTTTGCGGATAGGGCTCTCCGGCATGGATTGTGCGCGTAAACTGATTTCCATATTGCGGTTGTTTGAATGTTTTCTATAGGTTAGTTGGCTCTATGCAGCGATCCTTGGAACAGGTGCAGCAGGGTCTGTGTGCTGTCCACGCGGTGGCGATAGACCTCCAGCCGGAATGTCTCTTCCGATTCGCCGCGGATATTCCCGACGAGGTTGCTGCTGTCGTTGAGTATCACTTTGCCCAGCGAGTCGCGGTCGTTCTCGTAGAACAGCAATCCCTTGCAGGACAGCGGATTGTAGTTGACCCAAACGGGATAGTGGATGGTGTCGAGCTTCAGCGAACCTCGAAAACCGCCGTTGCCATAGACGGTATCCACAAAGAGCGAAGCCACGACGCTTGTCGAGTCGTCTCCGCCTATCCAGCGTCCCTGAAGCGACGCAGGTCCCTGTGTCTTCTTGCATGAGGCCAGTAGCAACAGTCCGGCTACGGCCAGCAGTAGGAATAATTTATTTCGTTGCATAGTATGTCTCTATTTCGTTGCGTAAAGCCTGTATGTCTTTAAAGCGGTCTGTCAGTTCGCGCAGGTTGGCTACGCGTTGGCGAACGGAAGCCACGCCATGTTTGCTCAGTTTGTCGCCCGTGGGCGTGATAGCCGCCATCATGTGGTCGAGATTCACGTCGTAGAGCAGTGTGCCGTGGACGATCGTGCCCGTGGGCGTGGTATAGCATGCGCAACCTGACACTTTGCGGCCGTCGATCAGCACGTCGTTGTGGGCAGTAGTCACGGCCTGTAGTCCGTTGCGCTGCAGTGCCTCGGCCAAGGTACTGAGGAAGCGGCGGAACACCTGTTCGCTATGGGTGTCGGGCGTGACGAACGACAGCATCAGGTTGCCCTCGTCGGCATAGACGCACCCTCCCCCACTCTTGCGCTGCACGATGGCTATGCCGTGCTGGCGGCAGTACGGCAGGTTGACTTCGGCTTCCTCCGACTGGTGACGACCGTATATGACCGTAGGCCTTACGACCCACGTGAAGAGCACCGGCTCCTCTACCTCGCGCACCAAGTCCTGCTCTATCTGCAAGTACTCAGCCAGCGACAAACCGTTTGGAAAATTGAGAATTTTCATTGGTCATTGGTCGTTGGTCATTGGTCATCTTTCACTCCTTAATTCCTTAACTCCTTAATTCTTTCACTCCTTCAACTTTATCTCCCTGCCTTGGCAGAAGCGGTGAGTCAGCTGGCGGTCGTCGCCCAGGTATATATATCGCTCCAGACGGTGCTGGATGGAATAGTTGTCGAAGTTCAGTTGCGCGTCGTCCACTACCAGTGCGTCGAAGGCGTAGCCGGGTTCGAACGAGCCTACTTTGCCAAAGAACGAGCCGCCCAGCTTGGTGCCGAGGTAGAATACCTCGCTCAGGCTGAGGAACTGATCCTGATGGTCGGTGTAGAGCCATTTCAGTTTCGACATCTGCAAGGCATATTGCATCACCTTGAATATCGAGAATCCGCTGCCTCCCGACACGTCCGAACCGAGTGCAACGGGTATGCCGGCCTCCAGGAAGCGGCGTATGGGTGCTATACCCGAACCGAGGTTGCAGTTGGACGTGGGGCAATGCACGGCAAACACATGATTCTGCCGCATCAGTTCGAACTCCTCGCCCTCGGTGTAGCAGCAGTGCGCCATCAGCGTGGGCGTCTGGCCGAACATGCCGTAGCGCAGATAAGCATCGCCGTAGCAGGTGGATTCGGGTTCCAGTTCCTTGACCCATGCTATCTCCGAGCGGTTCTCGCTCAGGTGCGACTGCACAGGCAGTTGGTATTCCTTGGCCAGTTGACCGAGCGCCGTCATCATTTCGGGCGTACAGCTGGGCACGAAACGCGGGGTAACGATAGCCGAAACGAGCGGCATCTGGGCCGTATGTTCAATCAGTTGCTTGGTGCCAGCCACGGCTTCTTCTGCCGTGTTGCTCAGCGTCTCAGAGCCGTTGCGATCCATGCCTACCAATCCCACCATGCCGCCCATGCCGGCTTCATGGAGCAGGTCGGCCAAGAGACATGTAGCCTCCGGATGAATGGTTGCGAATACAGCGGCACGCATCGTTCCTACGCTCCACAGGTCGTGCACGAAGCGACGGTACATGCGCTCGGCGTACTTCAGGTCGCGGTACTTCGACTCTTCGGGGAACGTATAGGTGTTGAGCCACGGCAGAAGCTCCATATCCATGGCTATTCCGTGATTGCGGTATTGCGGTGCATGCACGTGCAGGTCGTTCATAGCGGGCATGAGCAGTTGGTCACCAAAGTCAATGACCGGCTCCGTGGCATACCGTTCCGGCAGGGTCTGACAGGTGTCTATCACGTTGCCGTCGTCGCCCACTACGACGTAGCCGTGCTCCAGCACGTTCAGTTCCTTCGGTGTTAGTGTAAACAACACATTCGCTCTGTAGATTTTCATGATGTATGGTATTATTAGATTCGCCTATCACTAAAACTCCGTCTGCCGGAAATCGCGCTCGATAGTTGCTTCTTGTCCGGTGCGGTTGGTATTGATGTCCCCCCACGACAGTCCTTCGTACCGTCCCGCATAATCGACGTCCTTCCACTGCCGCACCAGATCCACCACCGTCTTGCCCGGCCAGCGACCAAGCACCTCCGCAAACTCAGCCTCTTTGTTCGTCACCACCAGCACATCGCTCTCGCGGCATACAGCCTCCAGATCATCCGTAACAAAATGCTGCAGATGCGGTATCTTCGCCATAATAAAGTCCTTGTTCGTTCCCGTCAACTCACTCACTTTCACGTTCTTATCATATATCCGGATCTCGAATCCCTTGCCCAGCAGACTCTCCACCACATCCACTATCGGCGAGCAACGCAGATCATCCGTTCCCGACTTAAACGACAAGCCAAGAATGCCTACTTTCCGTTGTCCTTGCGCCATGATGAGCTGCACCGCACGACGTTTCTGCAACTCGTTCGACTCGCCTATCGACTCAATCACCGGCACTTCTACGTAATGGTCATGCGCCAATGTCTTCAGCGCCTTCATGTCTTTCGGCAGACACGAACCACCGTACGCAAAACCGGGCTTGAAGTAATACGGACTGATATTCAGTTGTTTGTCTTTACAGAAGATCTCCATCACTTTGTGGCTGTCGATGTTCAGTTCTTTACATATGTTGCCCACCTCGTTGCCGAACACGATTTTCAGCGCGTGATAGGTGTTGTTCACGTATTTCATCATCTCTGCCACGCGGATGTCGGTGCAGATGAACTCCACCTCGATGCCTTTGTATATCTCGCGGAACACGGCCTCTGCTTCCGGCATGTCGGTGCCCACGAGCGTCAACGGCGGGTTGAAATAATCCTTCACCGACGTTCCCTCGCGCAGGAACTCCGGATTGCTGACGATGGTAAAGTCCACTCCGCGTTTCAGCCCGCTCGCCTCTTCTATTATCTGCCCTACCTTCTCATTCGTTCCCGGCAGCACCGTCGAACGTATGGCTATAATGTGAAGAAGTTTTTTGGCATTTTTTGAATTATTTTTTTCAGAGGAATCCAAAAGATACGATTTATCGGTATCTGTTGCAGGAGTTTGGTTGCCAAGCTGTCCAAGAGCTTGTTCTTGAGCAGATTGAGAAGCAAAGTCGTGGGAGTTACTGCAAGTAACTTGGGATTCCTCTTTTTTGGTTAAAATATTTTCTCTATTTTCGCCATTATTTTCGCTATTTTCTTCTAAACGAGCTTTATCCCTCAGCGCCTCGCCAATTTGTTTGGCGACAGTGAAGATGTAATTAAGATTCAGGTGTCCTTCTTTCGAACTCGGTGTTCCCACCACAATAAACGACACGTCCGTCGCATGCACCGCTTCCCGCACATCCATCGTCGCGCTCATCAAGCCCTTCTCATGTGCTTCTCGGCACAGCTCGGCTATTCCTTCTTCGATGATAGTCGGCTTGCCTTCGTTGATCAATCGCACTTTGTTCTCATTGACATCCACGCCAATGACCTTGTGCCCTAATTTGGCTAAACATGCTGCACCCACACAGCCCACGTAGCCTAAACCAAAAATGGAGATTTTCATATTGTTTCAAATTTCAAATTTCAAGTTTCAAATTTTGTTTTCCTCGTCACTGCTTTTCATTGTAGCAATGCTAGCAGATAACATCTTGTGCAAACTCAACACTCAACACATCTGCCATAAGATCATCGAATTGCTCTTTCGAAATGAATTCCGAACCGTGAAGAACTCTCAGCCAATATATTGTCTCGTGAGCTTCTTTCTGCGCGATTGATAACTTATTAATAAAATCAGCTTTGCTAACTGCATTACAAGCCTCACTATAATTCGCTCCTATACTTGTGCCGGAACGCTGAATTTGATCAGAATTATTATATTCGCGTTGCGTCTCACGTAAAAACTTACGTAATTTGTTTATTTTAATTGAGTACGCAACACACTTATCTAAGAATTCTTCTTTATTCATAAATCATAAATCTTAAATTTGAATTCATAAATTGCTCTGCTCCACAAGCCCCAGCATATATTCATTAATATCTATAAACTCATCATCTATATGTTTCCGCAGTTCTTGTTGTTTACGTTCCATATCAAGAATATTAAATTTGAAATTTGAATCTTGAAATCCTAAACTTGAATCTTGAAATCCTAAACTTGAATCTTGAAATCCTAAATTTGAAATCCATTCCTCAAACGGCATCGTCTTCCGGTTACTCAAACTCGCCACTTTCGATGCCGCTGCATTTGCCGGCATCGAATAGCGGATGCCGAGATAGTAGGACGGGACACCTAAAAGCGCCGCTTCACGTGCCATCGAATCTCCCGACGATACCAATCCTGCCGAATAATAAATGAGGCTGTGTATATCCTCTATTGGCTCTTGCAGCAGAATCCAATCAGCAGGATACTCATTGCGACGTTTTTTCTCTTCTAGCGAGAACAGCACTTTCATTCCAGCCGGAATCATATCTTTGATGCCCAGGATAGCCCCACTCGCTTGTCCGGTGTAGTTGATTGTCCCAACCGTCACTTCCCGCAGAAACATATACTCTTTCGGCTTCACGCCATATTTATCCAAAGTGTTAGGATTCGGCACAAACGTCCTCGGATTGAGATACGCCCATTCTTTCAGACAACGCAGAATCTCCGTCTTCTCTGGTTTCGGTTTGTCCAATGTCCATTCGTACATACACATGTGCGAACGGGTTGCCCACCTGTTCTTTATCTTAAAGTCAAACACCTGTGCATCGTCACCGAAAGTATATGCAGGGAAACCATATAATTTACCGATAATCGGAGGAAACATACTCGTCGTCAGAGCCACGTCTATATGTTTGCCGATAGCCCATACCATCAACTTTGCCATCCGCAGCAAGTTCGCTTCGAAGATAGCCGACCATTTATTCATCTGATGACGTCCTACGACATCCACATGCACGTTTGGCAATCCCTCTACGTCATGCCGCACAATCCTTGGTGTCTTTCCACGATCCAGCACCGTAATATAAATCGCATTCCCTTTCTTCGCCAACGCTTCAATCACCGGTTTAAAGAAATTAAACTGCGGTGTATGACACACATCTATCCAAATATTCATACTGTATTTAACTCTTTTGCAATATAATCTATTTCCTTATCGGACAAAGCAGGAGAACACGGCACACACACCACCTTCGGCAATATCCGCTCATATACCTCCAGCCGCTCCGTGTAATACTTACTCAACATTGCATCGTTCTGCACATGCTCCTGATACGGATGCGTATAACTCTGCGTCAGATTATTCGCTGCAATCCCTCTTTTTCGCATAGCAGCAATCACTTCCCGTGCCTCCCGCTGCAAACTCACCAGCATCACCCTATTCCGCGTACTGATTCCACCTTCCGGCTCTTGCTGAATAGCAAACTGCGTCCTATCTATCTGCGCTATCAACTGTTCTGCTTTCTCTTTCCGCACAGCGTTTATCACATCCAACTGTTCCAATCGTTCCCAGATCTCTCGTTCCACCTTCTCTGACAACCGGTGTACCACATTGTTAAACCCATTCTCTTGCGTATCCTTCAGTCTCAGCAATCCCCCGTATAACGCATTCCACAATCCTATTGACTTTGCATTAGCTCTCATCTCCAGCCATCTCTTGATGCGCTTGTATATCATGATTGCCGGACTGACATTCTTACAGTCTCCTTGATTTATGGCACAATCGCCAATGAGCAATCCTCCGCATACGCCATGTACATTCTTGACTGCACTGGCTACGGCAAAATCACCAAAAGATCCCACGTTTTTCCCTTGATAAGTAGCCCCAAGAGCCTGAGCGCAATCCTCAATCACTACAACACTATTCTTCTTCGCCCATTCCATTACCTTATCCATCCTCATCGGGTTGCCCCCCATATGTATCACCTGCACTGCATCCACATCCGTCCTTTTCACCAATTTCTGTTCATCCATATTCAGCGACTCCGAATCTATATCCACAAAGACTGGCACATGACCATTAGCCACCATCGGATATATCGCTATAAAGCACGTCAACGGACTCACAGCCACTCGTAGCGCCCCTCGTTTCTCATATAGCTTCCGATAAATGACATTCAGTCCTTCTCGTGATGAGTAGGTCAACTGCACGTTCCGATAACCATTCACCGCTAACCGCTCACCGTTACGAACATCATATGGTCTATTCAGCGCAATCATATCAATGTCTCTTTATGTATAAAATCGGACTCAGTAATACATACATGATTGCTGGTAACGGATCACGCCATGACCATACTGCACTCTCATGTTTGATGCGGTACGACTTTATCACATCGCTCAACCGCATTCTTCCATGCAGTATCTCCTTTGCAGCAACGGTAAAGTCCGTCAGCCTCTCACACCATGCGACTTGCTTCTCATCCGCATAAATCTTTTTTGTCCTTTTTTGAGAGGAATTATCTGCTGCGCAAATATTTTTTGGCATTTTTTGGAAGGATTGCAAATCCGATTTTTTTTCAGAATCATCCGGCAAAGCATTTGCGGCAAGTAATTGGTCGTCAGACTGTCTGGAAATAATCGTCTGAGCCTCGTGAGGTAAGACGCTTATTTCTGAAGCAGACTGAGGAGCAATTAGTTGGGAATCGTTATCTAACGATTGCGGATGATTCATTTTTGGTTTACTATCTTCTAATAAATTATTTTTAATATTTTCGCCGTTATTTTCGTTATTTTCTTCTTCATTGAAAAAGTCAATCAACGCCCCAATGTATGAGAACCCAAGCTGATTACTTATTGTATGCCACTTCCACGCCCTCGTATTGATCTCCAAAAACTTGTACGTCTCACTCTTCGCATCCCACATCCATTCCACCTCACCAATGCCGCTGTACCCTACCATCCGCAGCAACGCTTCCGTCTGTTCTTGGATCTGAGGCACAAAACAACTGATGGCGTATGTCGTTGAGTTCCCAAAATCCATCGGATTCTGCCGTATCCTGTTCGCTTGCATCGACACCACTATCTCACCTACCGCAGCCATCACACCGCACGAATACAGGTTCTTCGCGCCTCCGTCCAGAAACTCCTGCACCACCAGCGTCTCCAGCGGATAGCCTTTTGCCGCAACACGTTCGTATGTCGCCTTCAGACTCGCTGCATCGTCACACCGAAACGCTTTCTTCCCGAATGTCGCATGAAAACTGTACATCACAGCCGGTTTCACCACCACCGGATACGGCAGCTCTTTACTCAACTCCTCCACGTCTTCCATCGTATCCGGATACCAACATTTCGGGCAATGCACTCCCTGCGCTTCTGCAAACCGATAGGCTTTCCGCTTGTCGTTGAATAGCGCTATCACCTCAGGCGCCGGCACACCCAATGCAAACCGCTTCTTGAACTCCTCATACCGTCCGCACAACATTTCCACAGCCTCATCATTCGTAGGAAATAATAAGGTCCCCTTATTGGGAAGTTCCAATTTTTCAATCTCCAATGTCCAATCTCCAATAGGCGCAACAATAGTGCGGTTCACCGAACGTGAAAATCTCGCTACCGAGCATCCATCATCGGTCACGATGACCACCTCTATCCCCCGCGCCTTCACTTGCCGTGCCAGCCCAAGCGCTTGGATGTGTCCTCCGAATATTACTACACGTTTAATCATATTTTCCGTCCATTTCTCGGCATGTCAATTGCAGCATACATCCATATATTCATACATTATACTTTCAAGATTTCGCGGTATATCTTGATGATGCGCTTAGCTACCGCCTCATTAGATAGTTGCAGTTCTTCGATACGTTTCCGCCCATTCGTCCGTCCTTCATACGCCAATGCTTCTTTCAATAAATCCACCATCTCATCGAGACTCTTTTCATCTTCATCCCAGCGCTCATGCGTCTTACGTGGGTTTCGCAAGATCCAATGCCCCGGCTCATCTCCGAACAACTCCCGCACATCAGCTATATCCGTCGCCAGACACGGACAATTCACAGCCATTGCCTCTTTCAATGCTTGCGGACTCCCCTCACTATGACTCGGCAAAGCAAACAGATCGCACGCACACATACGGAGAACACATTCCGCACGAGATAATCCTTTCATTTCCACTATCGCAATACTGTTTTTTGAGAGTGAAACGATTTTTTGAGAGGATTGAAAATCCGTTTTTTTATCGGATGAATCCGTCAGTGAAGCGGAATAAGATTGATTGGAAGGCTGTCCAAAAGCTTGTTTTTGAGCAGACTTCGGAGCAATATTGTTAGAACTGATGTCTATCGGTTCGGATTCATCTTTTTTGGTTATATCTAAATTGTTTTCTGTATTTTTGTCTTTGTTTTTTATGTTTTCTTCTAATAAATCAACCGCATCGCGCAGCAGCGCATAGTTCTT
>JAFPJV010000078.1 GCA_017425065.1 Paludibacteraceae bacterium | reverse complement strand
TTGCATAATAAACGGCAGAATCTTTCTCACCCATAAAAGAAAAAGCTTGTGCTCGCAATATTAAAGCAGATGGGTCGCGAAAACCTTGTTCCAATAACTGTGACGTATAATAAATGGTAGAATCGTATTGCGCTGTCTTCTTGCATACTACAGCTTTCGTCACTGTAGTAAGGTCGGACAGAGTCGCATCAGAAATGTTTTGATCAATATTTTGTAAAATAGCATATGTCTCTTGCTTTTTCCCTCGCTCCGCCAATTGAAGAGCCATGTTATTCAAGTCATAATAATATAATAAGGTGTCGCCATTTTGCAAGTATTTGTTGCCCGAACATTCGTACATGTCATATGCCAAGGGGTAAGCGCTTGCGAGATGGCAGATGTCGCCCATATTGCTATACACGCGGCCGAGGATATGGTTGTCGGTTGTATGGGAATGGGTGGCATCGATGAATACCTGCATGGCGGCAACGGGATCGTCCGACTGGCGCAGGATGCGTCCGTAATGGTAGCACGCATGGGCATACTGATCGGCATGAATCCATTGCCAGCGCCCCAAGGTCGTATAGCTCTGCGCCAACGCGGCACTATCGTCGTAGATCTGCCCTGTCTCGCGGAGGCTGTCCGCCTCGGTCACAACACGCTGCGCCTCATGCAACGCACGCGGCGAACAAGCCATGAACATCAGGCACAAACCAACCGTTACAAAACGAATATATGTCATCTCTACCCGAATCACCCTGCAAAAATACAAATATATTCTGACATACACAAAAAAATCTGCATTTTTGATGCAGATTTAGATGGCTTATTCCTCGGAAAAATGGACGAGGACGTGGCGGTATGAGTTGAAAATCTTTGACTTGCTGACAAAGCCCAAGTAGCGGCGATCCTTGTCCACCACGGGCAGATTCCAGGCACCCGTGTCCTCGAATTTCTCCATCACACGTTCCATCGGCATGTCAAACGGCAACACCGCCGGCGGAGATGTCATCAACTGCCCAACCGTGAAACGGTTGTACAGACGCGGCTGGAACATGATATTGCGCACTTCGTCCAATAGCAAAACACCCTTCAGGTGTCCCTCGTGGTCTATCACGGGGAAGATATTGCGCTTGCTTTCGGAAATAACTTTTACCAGTTCGCCCAACGTCATCTCCGGCAGGATGGTGATAAAATCCGTTTCCAGCACATTATCCATTTTCAAGAGCGTCAGCACGTTGCGGTCCTTGTTATGGGTCAGCAGTTCGCCTTTTTGCGCCAAACGCATCGCGTAGAGCGAGTGAGGTTCGAACAGCATGATAGTCAGAAACGAAATGACGCTCACGATCATCAGCGGCATAAAAAGATGGTAGCCGCCCGTCAGCTCCGCAATCAGGAAGATGCCCGTTAGCGGAGCATGCATCACGCCGGACATCAAGCCTGCCATTCCGACCAGCGAGAAATTGGTCTCAGGCACCAGAATGCCCGTCAGATTCAATACGCGCGCAGTAACAAATCCCACCAACGCACCCATAAAGAGTGAGGGTGCGAAGATTCCGCCCACGCCGCCTCCGCCGTTGGTAGCGACGCTGGCAACGATTTTCAGCAGAATGATGGCGACAAAATAGAAAACAATCATCCATCGCCCGTTCGCCGTTAACCACTGGCTGTTGGCAAACGGACTGTTCTCCACGGCGCTGATACTGTTGCCGTTGATGAGTTGGGTGATGACATCGTATCCCTCGCCGTACAGCGGCGGGAAGAGGAAGATAAGTATGCTCAGCGTCACTCCGCCGACCAGAATCTTCATGCCTATACTGCGCACATGGCGTTTCATCAGTCGTTCCAGACGGTTCATGCCGCGCGTGAAATAGAGGCTGGCGAATCCGCACACCGCGCCTAACAGTAGATACCACGGGATACGGCTCACGCTGAACGCATCGTAGGTGTCAAGCGGGAACATCGGTTCGGTGCCGGTAGCGATATAGGAGATGGCGGTGGCTGTAACGGACGAGATGAGCAAGGGCGCCACGGAAGTCATCGTGATATCCATCATGAGTACTTCCAGCGTAAAGACCAATCCGGCAATAGGTGCTTTGAAAATACCGCCTATCGCTCCGGCAGCACCACAACCGATCATGAGCATCATCGTCTTCTGGTCGAGCCGGAACGCTTTCGCCAGATTCGAACCGATGGCCGCTCCCGTCAGCACGATAGGTGCCTCTGCACCGACCGATCCGCCAAAGCCGATAGTCAGACCCGATCCAACTATGGACGACCACATATTGTGCGCCTTGATGATCGATTTGCGTTGGGAAATGGCATAGAGAATCTTCGTGATTCCGTGGGAGATATCGTCGCGCACCACGTAGCGCACAAACAACGCCGCGAGCGTAATACCTATCATCGGGGTGATCAGATACCACCAGGTGCGCTCGTCGGCTATCAGGTGGGTCTCAACGACATATTGTATGAGATGGATAAACGATTTGAGCAGGATGGCTGCAAAAGCCGAGAAACAGCCGACAAAGAATGACAGGAGCAGCACGAAATTCTTGCCGCCTATGTGGCGTTCGCGCCACTCCACCATTCTGTCGTAGTTATTGTGCTGCATCTCGTTTGCTTGTATGCGGGACAGCCGTTGGCCGGATTACTGATCCCAGCCGATACCTTTGTACTTGCTCAGATCCCACTCTTCTTCCACCTCGTTCAGATAGATAGTGCCTTCCTCGTCTTGTTCGTCGGTCTCTGTGGGTTCATCGCGTTCGATAAGATTCACCTCGATCGGCAAGTGACTGATTTCGATCACCTGGTTCTGCTCCTTATTAAGTTCTTCCCAAAGCATATCCTTCAAACGCTCGATTCCATCGCGGGTAAACGAGGAAATATGTACGACGGGGATGCCCGTCGCTTTTTCCAGCTCTTTTTCCGATGGAATCGGCAGAATATTGCCCTCTTCGTCATACGGTGGGATGTCGCATTTGGAGATAGCCAAGATGCGTGCTTTGGTCAGTAGTTGCGGATTGTATTTCTCCAATTCCGAGAGCAGGATACGATACTCCGCCACGATATCCGGCGAAGCGGCGGGCACCATGAACAGCAGGACAGCATTACGTTCGATATGGCGCAAGAAGCGAAGTCCGAGCCCTTTGCCTTCGCTTGCTCCCTCGATGATACCGGGGATATCGGCCATGCAGAACGACCGCTCGTCGCGATAGCGCACAATGCCCAACTGGGGCGTGAGCGTCGTAAACGGATAGTCGGCTATTTCCGGCTTGGCAGCTGAGACGACACTCAACAGTGTCGATTTGCCGGCGTTCGGGAAACCGACCAGTCCGACATCGGCAAGCACTTTCAGTTGCAGGATGACGTTGCGTTCCTGACAAGGTTCGCCCGGCTGAGCATAACGTGGCGCCTGATTGGTGGCAGTTCGGAAATTCCAGTTGCCCAATCCGCCTTTGCCTCCGCGCAGCAAGACGACGCGTTCGCCGTGCTCACGCACCTCGCAGATGAATTCGCCCGTATCTCCGTCATAGACTACCGTGCCGCAGGGCACTTCAATCAGGCGGTCTTCGCCATCCTTGCCCGAGGAACGGCTCTCGCCGCCTCGTCCGCCATCGGTAGCAATGATATGCTTCTGGTATTTCAGGTGGAGCAGCGTCCACAGATTCCGATTGCCGCAAAGAATGATCGAACCGCCACGACCTCCATCGCCGCCGTCAGGTCCCCCCTTGGGCAGATATTTGGCGCGATGGAAATGCATACTACCCGCACCGCCCTTGCCGGAGCGGCAGTAAATCTTGACGTAATCGATGAAGTTGCCGGACATATGGTGATCGGAATGGTTGGAGAAAAAGATGTTTAGCGCTTGGTCTCGCGGTCAATGATACTCTCGATCTGGATGAAAACATCCGGCATTGCGTAGTTGCCGTTGACCGGGAAATAGATGCCCTGGTGCAAATAATAGTGTGCGACAGGCTCCGTCTGATTGTGATAGACGGCGAGACGATGGCGGATCGTATTGAGGTTGTCGTCGGCACGACCGCTCACCTTGCCGCGGTCTATCAGACGCTGGATAAGCAGTTGCTCATCCACGAGCAAGTCTATCATAATGGCGTCCATCCGATATTTCTCGAGCAGGCTGGTCAGCGACTCGGCTTGTGCCACCGTACGGGGATAGCCGTCGAAGATCGTTCCCTTGCAATCCGCCGGCAGCGAAGCGATATAGTTTTCTATCACGCCGAGCATCAACTCGTCCGGCACCAGATTGCCTTTGGAGATAATATTGTCGATCTTCTTGCCCAGTTCGCTACCGCTGGCTATCTCGGCACGAAGCACGTCGCCCGTGGAAAGATGCTGCACGCCGTATTTCTCAACGATAAATTGCGATTGTGTCCCCTTTCCACTACCCGGGGCGCCACATAAAATAACATTCAACATAGTACCTTAAATCAACATGCTTTGTATTCTCAACGCAAAAACGAGTTGCCCCTATAGAGCAACTCGTTTATACGCAGTTGTAAAAATTAGAGAGCGAGCTTGGAACCTGCTTTGAACTTGATAGCCTTGCGTGCAGGAATCTCAATAGCTTGCTTGGTGAGCGGGTTGATACCCTTGCGAGCCTTCTTCTCAACAACAGACAGCGTAGCAATACCTACCAACTGTACAGCCTCACCCTTCTTCAGAGCCTCTACAATTACGTCAACAGCTGCATCTACAACTTTAGCAGCCTCTACTTTCGAAACTTTAGCCTTCAGAGCTATAGCCTCTACGAGTCCAGTCTTATTCATACAAAATAAGTTTTAAATAATTAATTAAACGTTTAATCTTGCGCTCAACGGACATAAGCCCGCATTTGCAGGTGCAAAGATACTACAAAAATATGACACGACCAAGAAAAATAGCAAAAAAATGCTTTTTTTCTGCCAAAAATAGCATTTTTGACAAAAAAGCACGATTTTTGTACGTATATATGCGAAAAAAACTGTACTTTTGTAGCCGTTATGAGAAATTTACCGACTGTTACGCGCAACTTGTTGTTGCTGAATTTTATTGTCTGGCTGTTGAGTGCCATTCTTGGGTCCAGAGGCGTGGACTTGAATGATTTTCTTGGACTGCACTACTACACGGCAGAGAGTTTCCATTGGTGGCAACCGGTCACCTACATGTTTATGCATGCGGATTTCAACCACATCTTCTTCAACATGTTTGCCGTGCTGATGTTTGCTCCTGTTTTGGAGCGTGAGTGGGGAGAGAAGAAATTCATCCTGTACTATCTGGTTTGCGGTTTAGGTGCCGCCTTCACGCAAGAATTGGTATGGGCTGCCATGTTCGGCTCCGATATTTCACTTTATCCGGAGTTGGCAGAGAAACTGGTAACAATAGGTGCTTCGGGAGCCGTATTCGGCATATTGTTGGCATTCGGATGGCTTTTCCCGGAAGTGAAGATGTTTATCCTCTTTATCCCGATTCCTATACGCGCGCGCGTTCTTGTTATTATATATGCGGTGATAGAACTGGTGGCCGGTCTGGGATCGATGATAGGTTTCCGTGCCGATCACGTAGCGCATTTTGCCCATCTGGGCGGCATGATATTCGGCTTGCTGCTGTTGCTATACTGGCGCTACGGCGAGCAGAAACTGAAAGCATGGTGGAACGGCATACGCGGACACGACGAAGACAAAAACGACCGCTGGGATAAATATCATTACCGGCGATCGCTATAGTTACCAGGTGCCTGTCTTGGCCAAGTTGGTGGTGTCCGTGTCGTAGAAATACAGCTCCAGCGTTTCAATATCATGAAGCCGGAACTTATAGATAGCAGGATGGCAGATCAAGCCGTCAAATCCCGCTATAGCCGTATAATAGGTCGGCCCGATGAGCAGGGAGTTCTTTTCGGAAAGCATGATATCGTGTGCAAACACGCCGTATCGCACCTCCGCTTCTTCCGGGTGAGCTAACAGATAATTCAGACTATCCGCAAAGAACTTGCGAGGCGACGGACTGCCCGATTTGCGAATAGTCACACTATCCACGATGGCATATACATACGGAAAATTGGCCTGCACGTGCTTGGCGGTATGATCCAAGGGATAGATATACTCCCAGTTGTTCATGAGGCGATACTCAAAATGCACATCCACGGTGCTCTGCTCGGTCGTAGTGACAGGAACCAGGTGCAGTTTGCCCTTCGGCACCATCTTCTCCGGATCCACTACAAAGGCATAGATCCAATAGTCGGTATTGGGTCGCAGTCCCGTGAAGAAATAATCCGTTTCTCCGTACTGCAGGCTGTGGCTGGCGAACGAAGCCACGTTAAACTCGTCTTGTTGCAGCAACTGACGCCGCCAATCCAGATACGCCATGTTGGCTGAATCCAACTCCAGCGTCATAAACTGCTTCTGCAGTTCGGGCGACGACGGGTCGTAGCCGGGACGCACACGTTCGATACCGATTAGGTAATAAGCCTCGTAGTCCGTGGTGAAATGGTGCTCAACGAAACCGGACGAGAGCACGCGGATATCCGATGAAATCGTCACATTCTCCGTCTCGTAAAACGGTCTTGGCACGCAGGAGGAAAGGTTATAAACCGCCGCACATAGAATCAGCACAAAGAAGCACCGGCTGAAAGGCATGCGACTCCCGCGATTGGATGTTCTGCTATTATTCATATTGCCCCCTTTCTTCTTCCTCTTCCTCCAAGAGGGTTTGCACCGAATAGATGAATCGCAAGCAGGTGCGCACATGCGATCCGTAGTGTCCTAAATTATATTCTATATTGGCATCGCGCCACTTGTTCTTGGCATTGACGGCATTGGAATAAGGAACTGTCTCGTCGTCAATCGAGTGCATGAGATAGACCGGAGCAGAGGGTTGCCAATTGTAGGAGATGATCGAGTTGTCGGTCATCGCCTTGTACAATTCCGCCACTTTGTCCGAAGTCTGTGCCATGGCTTCTTCGGTCAACAGTTCATGCGTTACCTTGGTATTAATCAACTTGTTGATCTGGCCGGTCGTATAGCGCTTTGAATTGATCCAGTCATCCACCTTCTCGCATAACCACGGCTGCATCATATCTTCCATCTTCATATTGATGCCATACCCCTCGATCATTCCTTGCAGAACCAAAGGGACAGCTACCGGATAGCCGGCTACGTCAGTGTTCACGAAGCGTTCGTAGGTCGATTTGACGTCATACGGTCCGCCGCCCGCAAAGACACGGTGAACAGGGATATAGTCTGCCGATGAGGAATCGCCGTAAAGCAGTTCGATCCAGCGCAGCACAGCCATCGTCGTTGCGCCTCCCTGGGAATAACCCATCAGATAGATATCCGGTTGTTCTGGCTCCATCCCGACCGCTTTCAGCCACGGACGAACAGCAAGCCACATGTCGATGACGTTGAATGCCGTGATGTCCATTACCAAATAGGGATGCACTTTATCCGCCGTGACCCCGTAGCCCAAATAGTCAGGGATGACCACGCCGTAGCCCAACCTAACCAACACTCCCTCCAACGAGAAAGCATTGCTCGGAGCTTCGGCATTGCTGCCTATCGTATAATGGCTCACCAGGATGATGCGTTTCGGACGCCGTCCCGCAGGCAGCATCACCTTGCCGGAAAGCGTTATCGGATTATAGTCGGCGTCAAGACTCTGATAGGTGCCGACCACTTCGATCACTTGCTTTACGTTACCCCAGTCCAACAGGTTCTGTACTATTGCTGCACCGGTAACAGAACTGGTATAACGCATGCCGTTGCCTCCAGTTGCAGGCGTCTCGTCATGATAGTCATTAATTCGTGTGCCGTCGGGCAGATAGCAGTCGGTCGGAAATCCGTCCGACAAATCCACCTCATGCTGGGCGATGACGCGGAACATGGTGGAGTCCAGCCCCGTTACCTTGGTGAAATCTACCGACTCTTCCCGTCCGAACTGACATGCCGTCAGCAGAAGGGGCAGAAACAATAATATGGAATAAATGCGTTTCATATCATTAATTAGAACCGTGCGCCCAAAGAGGCGGAAATCATACGTGAAGAAGCCAGATAAATAGTATTTGCATTTCGCAAGCCGTATAAACCGCCGAATTCAACAGAGGCAAAGAAACGCCGGTAGTTGGCACTGATGCCGAACACCGTCAGGTTGAAAGCGGCACCCACCTCCGTATTCTGCCCGTCTGCGTTGGTTTCCGAGCCGCCATTGATGACCATTCCGAGACCCAAGCCGGAATAGAGGTTTACGTTCGGGTGGTGAAGATAGGTGAAGCGCACGGTGGGCATAATCGTCAGGTTGTAGAAATAATGTCCTTTCTCGCGAGACACTTCCTTTCCTGCTCCGTCGCGCGTCACGTCATCC
>JAFPJV010000077.1 GCA_017425065.1 Paludibacteraceae bacterium | reverse complement strand
TAGGAATCTGCAGACGCTCCTTATAATCATCTATTCCCGCCTCCTTGAACAGATTAGCGGTTGAGTACCAGTTCCATACGTTGCCGGCATCGACAAAGGCTGCTCCGTAGAGTTTCCAGACGATAGGGAAGCGCAGTTCGAAATTGGCTTCCAGTTTGACGTCGCCGGAATGGAAGAAACTCTGGTTGTACTTGGCGGAATAGAAGTTACCCGGTCCGTAGGCGTAAGGTGATGCGGCACGCAGGCTGAGCGGTCCGCCGGTGTAGAACGCCTCGGAGAGTGGGGAGTCCTGTGAGTTGCCAAGCGGTATGTTGGTTCCGGCAAACAGACGTGTGGCGATACTTACCTTGTCGGTTAGATTGAAGCGGTTACGCAGTTCGGCGGAGAGTTTGACAAACTGGTTGAACGTGATCTTGCCGAGCGGTTTGTCCTTGTCGTTCCACTTGCGTCCGGAGAGGCAATAGATGGCGTTGATGAGGTTGCCGGACTCCTTGAAACCCAGATTGAGACAGGTATTGACAGCACGTTTGGAGCGGTAGTTGTCGTAGATGAAATTGTAGCCGATAGAGGGAACAAACTCGTCGCTGGCGATGAGTTTCATCAGTTGCGGGAACTCTGCCGCTTTGTTAAGGAGGCTGTCGGACTCGACTTTCAACTGCACCACAGAAAGCGAGAACGGCGTAAAGGCGTGGGTGATATACGGCGAGTTGGGTGAGTGGATGAAATAGGTGAGCGAACCGGAAACCTTATGTACGCCATAGCCGCCGGCGATATTCTCATACTGATAGCCGAGCATATAACGGGTGTCGCCTTCCGGGATGTTCTTGCCCGTCCAATGCAAGTACGGGAAGACAAGCGAGGCATTGAGACCGAGTTTGTAGGTGTCGGTCTTCTTCGGGTCGCCCGGATGACGGTTACGCAGTGCCCAATAGTACGCTCCATTTCCCTTCAGGGTAAATGTCTCGCCACGGCCCAATAAATTCTTGATGCTGGACTTGAGCGTGAGGTCCGGTCCCAGACTGTTGTTCGTGCGATAGGCCACACCGGCATCGGCTGCCAAGCCATATGTTCGGGTGATACTATCCCCATGGAACAGTTCGCGCCGCCGCCATTCTTTTGTAGCGCGCACGGCAAGACCGGTCTTGTAGAGTTCGCCCTCGAAGATATTGTTGAAGTCGCGTTGAGCGAACAGGTGCAACAAGATATTGCCCTCTTTGGTCAGTTTGTAATCGGCTGCGAAGTTCATGAAGATTCCCTGGGTGTTGTTGATCTCCGGGTTATCGGTCAGGGTGGAACCGACCGTGAGGCGCAGCCGGTCTTTGAAGAACGACTTGCTGACGGATATGTTCATGTCATTGGTTTTGCCGCCGGCATGTGTGGTCTGTCCGCTACTGATGTCCACGTCGATGAATTTGCCTACTTTGGAGTTTGCCATCGCGGCATTGATACGGCTGTTGATGATGGACGACAGGGCATATCCGGAGCGTTGTGCGGCTACGTTGCTCTCGCCTACATACATGCCGGTTGCCAGCAGCGTCGCCGCCAAGCCTTCGCGTGTATCTTCATCCAGGGAAGCCAGTTCGCGTGTGATCGTCTCGTCCTCGGGTGCTTCCAGGAAGAAACCGATGCTCCTCAGGCCGATCGAGTCCAATTTGCCGTTCACCCGCACGCCGGTAGTGAAATCGACACGACGTGTCTCTTCGTCGTCGGACTCTACATCGGCTTTGACTTTCTGGGACGCCGACACATGGAGTTGCGTTCTGCCTATCGGTCCCTGGAAGAGGATATGGCTGCCCGAATCGACATGGAACGGCATGACGGGATATAGTTTTGGCGAGTAACGGACGAAGCCGTCATCCACGTTGATGCGTCCGCCGAGGTTGAGGGCGCCGTCTGCTGTGCCGTAGCGCACGTTGACCGTGCCGTGCGGCTTGACTTGGGCGAGGTTCTTCTTGTCAATCGGGTAGGTGATGTCGGTGACGGGCAGCAGCGTCACATCCACATCGGCAACGATGCTGTCCAGCGGTCCGGTCACACGGCCGCGGATATCGGTTGCCAACTCGCCATAGACGGGAATCGGGCCGCCCTTCGGCAATTTTGCAGGCGCAAAACTGTCTGCCGTCAAAGTGACGTCCAGCTGCATGCTGTTGAGATCCAGTCCGCCGTTCAGCGCGATAAACGTGCTGTCTGCGCCATAGATGGGCAATCCGTTGAGATCCACATGGTTGTGACGCATGATGATGGGTGTCTCGCCGAGACTGATGCCTGCTTGATATGGTGTGTAATCGGCACGCACACCGAGCGGTTGCACTTTGGCGGAGATGTCCGTCTTGCGAGGCAATCCGTCCACCGATGCGTTCGCCCGTACAGCGCCGTGGAGCGCGATGTCAGGGAGCTGGACGAAACCGTCCACCAGACTC
This sequence comes from Paludibacteraceae bacterium, assembly GCA_017425065.1. Lineage (GTDB taxonomy): Bacteria > Bacteroidota > Bacteroidia > Bacteroidales > Paludibacteraceae > Colicola. Next base: position 21,227 of record JAFPJV010000077.1, on the reverse strand, counting down.
AGAGGGATGTCCTCCGTCTGTATATCCGCGCGGAGGGCGTGCGCATACTCATCCGAAGGCGATATCTGCATGTCGATGGCATAGTTGCCTATGTCGGCATCGCCGTAGGAGAGGCTGTCGAGCGTCAGTTGTCCGTCGCCGTGCAGGTCACGTCCTTCCCGTCTCAGGTTCAGACGTAGTGCGGCATCGGCACACAGGTCGTAGATATTCATCATGCCCTCTGTCAGCCGCGTATCGGCCGTGAGCGAAGCATTCGTCACGCCTTCCGTCATCTCCACGTTCAGCGAGGCGTTTGCAGCGGGCAGACGCAGCGCCGTGCTGTCTTCGGGATGGTTGATGTCCGGCATGGAGGCATTGAGCGCCAGATCCGTTCGACGGGAATCGGAATGGAGCGCAAGCGTTACTTCGTTGATATCCAGGCCGGTGCTGTCGATGAAGGCTTGTATCGGACTGCCTTTGCGCAGCGTTATATTGGCATTCATGTCGGGTATCATCCTGCGGATCACGTCCAGTTTCGTGAGGTCGGACAGCGTGAGGATAGGCTGTATGACGGTCGAATCGCCAACGGCTTTCAGCAGCGGTTGCATCTTGTCCACCAGTCGCATCACATGCATCGGCGCATCGGCTTGCAGGTCAAGCCCTTCGGTCGTCAGGTCAAGCGCCGTGCTCTTGTCGGTTGAGAAATCCAGCTGGAGGTTGTCAATGTCGAATTGCTTGGCGGCAACCAGCGCATGGATATCGCGCATCTGCGTATGATAATCCACCGCCATGCTTTCCGGCGTCATGAAGCGGGCAACGCGGAACTGATGCTTCGTGTTTGCCCTGACTCGCAACGTGCTGTCTGCCAGCGCAAAGGGCAGATATAGCGTACCCGAAACCGTCTGGTCTGCCATTTTGGCATCCAGCAGCAGCGTGTCTATGTCGAACCGTTCGCCCGCCACTTGTCCGTGGACGTCGTGCATCTGCGTGTGGTAATCCACTGCCATGTTCTCCATCGTCATAAACCGGGCTACGCGGAACTGATGATCGGTCTGTGCCTTGAGCCGCATGGTGTTGTCCGTCATGGAGACAGGCAGATGCAACGTGCCGGCAACCGTTTGATTCTTCAGTTCGGCATCCAGCCGTATTCCGGACACATCAATCTGCTCATAGACAGCGTCTTTGAGATGCAGTTGCAGTTTTGTCTTCATGTCCTTTGAGAACGGATCGATACCTTGTCCCTTGGCATGAACAGAACCTGCCACAATGAGCCGCGGATGGTCTTTCAGGAATGCACTCAGGTTGACTCGCTCCACATCCACATGCACGTCATATGCCTCGTCGTCAATGTCATAAAATCCCTGCACTTTGGCCTTGCTGCCTTGGTATTCGGCATCGCAGGCGACATCCACGCGCATGGTCTCCAGGTTCATCGTTGTGGTAGAGAGGTCTGCTTTGGCGCCAAATTCGTCCGAACGGACGTGCAAACCGTTGCTGGTGATGAGGTTGTTCTCCAGATCGACGAAAGCGTCGCCATGAATCGTGTCCACCGGGATAAGCAGTTCGCCGAGAGAGAAAGAGAAACGGCCTATGTCTATTCGGCGTGCGTCGTATCGGTTGGCGCCTACATCCACCGTGGCATTGGTAGCCAGATAGCCGGTGCGTATATCCATTCCCAAAGGCGTGAGGCGGAACCGTACGTTGCGCAACTCGCCGTCCGGTATCTCGAAGGCCATCTGCAGAGGCGTGGTGTCCTGTGCCGTGGTGTCCGGCGGTGTGTCGCGCAGGTCGATGGCGATGTCGGCATCGGCGATACGGAGTCCGTGGAGCGGGTACTTGCCTTCGGCAATCAGCACCTCGGGACTCGTCACTTCCAGTCCGCTGACGATGGCATCTATGCCGACCGATGCAATCAAGCTGTCGGAATGAAACGTGGTGGCTTCCAGCCGCAGTTCATCCACTACGATAGGAATAGCCAACCAATCCGGATGGCGGTCGGCTGTCAATGCCGTTGCCCGCAGACGTAGCGCGCGCGTATAGATTAGGGTGTCTTGTCCGCGATGGCCGATGAACAAGCTGTCGATCCGGATTTCCAACGGCAGATCCTCTTCGCCACGGTAGGCGTGGTAGAGCACCATCGGCGAATGATGAAAGGGCGACAGATACAATCCGCCAAGGTCGATGTCGTATTCGGTGTATTCGTTGGCCATGACGACGGCTTTGTCCAGCACCGCCATGCGTATCGAGGGTACGTACAGCACGCATGCTACTGCTACCAATAGCAGCAACACCAATCCCAATGCCACGCCTGCCAACGCAACCGGAATCTTCCACCACCAATGCCCTCTACTCACTATTAATTAAGATTTGAAGATTCAATGATTTGAAGATTCGAAGATTGATATTAGTCCATTGTCCATTGTCCATTCGTCAGAAATTCTTCTGAACACCAAATTTCAGTCCGTACAATCCGGGCGTGAACTGGTTAGCAAGCAAGTTGCGCAGTTTGCCCGAGAAAATAATGATATCGTTGGTGTACTCGTTGTCTTTGCCGGTATAGAAACGCGTCGTTCCGCTGTAGCCGAAGCTCATGATGGAAAAGAATATCTGGAACGTGGATTTCCGGTTGAAGCGATAGGTGATGACGGGCGACACCTGGCAGCCGTAGGTGGCGCTGAAGCGTTGACCGTCGAAGTCGGTGCCCGTAGCATTTCCGGCTATCACGCGCGGAAACTCCATGCCGGCAAAGAGGTGTGCCTCGAGCCAGATACCCAGTTTGTCGTTGAAGAGCGACTTGAGCCGATAGCGCATATAGGGCGTCACGTTCCACGAGCCGAGCATGACGCGCAGTTCCTCGGTGTAGGTCTTGTCGGTCCGCAGATCCAGATAGGAGTAGGTGGAATACGAATCCTGGAACGAACCGCCGAGACGCAGACCCAGATAGACGCGCTCTTTGAGTTTCCAACCTATCTCCGGCTCCAGGGCAATCGACCAGCCGTTCTCCTTGGTATTGGCCTTGGAGTCATGATGCCAGTAGATGTCGAAGTTGTAGCCGTAGTATAGTTTCTTTTTCCACTCCGGCACCGGCGTTGTTTCCTGCACGCTGTCGTTTTGTACATTCTGTGTCTCGCCGGCCACGGTAATAACTGCCCCGACACCATTGGATATGGGGTCGGGATTCTGGGCAGTAGCGGCAACTGCACCGAGCACTACCGCAGCAATCAACAAATAAATTCTATTCATGGTTTTCCTCCTTTGTACTTTGTACCTTGTCACTTTGTCCTTTCCTGTCGTTTTCGCTCATGTTGGTGTAGAACAGTTTGACCACACGCTTGGTGATGATTGTCCGGCGCAGGGCATGTTGCACTTTCTCTGCATGCGCCAGGAATGTCTCTTCTGTCGAGGCGGACGTGTTCTGTTCGGCCTTCTCCACCTCTTGTTCGCGTCGGTCTATCTTGCTGCGCAGACGTGTCGGAGCGTGCTTGTACAGAAAATCATAGCATGGCACGGTCGCTTTCATGATATACGGCGTCAGGAATGTCGTCAGCACACTGGCGGCAACGATGATGGGGTAGATGGCGGGATCGGTCACCTCGAGTTTGCTTCCCAACGCGGCGATGATGAACGAGAACTCACCGATCTGCACGAACGAGAAACCCGTCAGCATCGAGTCCTTGAATGTCTCGCCGCCCCACCAGCAACCCAACGTGCCGAACACGATCATGCCGATGATGATGACGATGGAGACGAACAATATCGACGGCCAGTACTCGGCTAACGAAGTCGGATTGATCATCATGCCCACCGACACGAAGAAGATGGCGGCGAACACGTTTTTGAGCGGTGCCATAAGTTTCTCGATGCGATGTGCTTCTAATGTCTCGGCGAGCACCATTCCCATTACAAACGCACCCAATGCACTGCTGAATCCGGCTTCCTCTGCCGTCAATACCATGCCGAGGCACAAGCCTAACGCCAAGATAATCAGCGTCTCGTCGTTCAGGTGTGGACGCACTTTGCGAAGCAGTGTGGGTATAACCAATATACCCACCACGAACCACACCACAAGTGTCACGGCGAGCACACCCACTTTCTTGAGCAGCTCTACGCCCTCGAAACTGTTCTTCACCGCGATACTTGACAGCAGCACCATCAGCACCACGGCCACGATGTCTTCGAAGATAAGGATACTCGTTGCGCCTTTCACGAAACGTGCCTTGCTCAGACCGGCTTCGTCGATGGCTTTCATCACAATCGTCGTGCTCGACATACACAGCATCGCCGCCAGGAAGAGCGAGTTCATGTTGTCCAACTCCGCAAACCGGCCTACGCCGTAACCCAGAACCATCATGCCGACGATAATCGTCGCAGCACCTACTACCGCCACTTTGCCGCTCGACACCAGGTTCTTCAGCCGGAACTCCAAACCGATGCAGAACAGCACGAACAGCACGCCGATGTTGCCCCATGCTTCCACGTTCTCCGCATCCACAAAACTACCGCCGAACGAGTTCGGACCTACTAATATACCCGCTACAATGTAGCCTAACACCACTGGCTGCTTCAGCAGCTTGAACAGCAGACTCACTACGCCCGCTGTGATCATCAATATATATAAATCATGTACCATATTCAAATCCAAATGGCGCTACAAAAATACTGCTTTTTTTTCAATTATGCAAATAAAATCACTTTTTCATGCAAATTCTCGTATATTTTTGCAAATTTATTTGCACATATTTACGATTAACGAGAATGGCGACCAAGTTGTCTTCTCAAGAGGAAACCTGCAAGCCACAACCAACGACCTCGGTGCCAATTGGACATGGGGCTTTGCTGAAAACCAGTGGGACTATATCGGCAATGCAGCCGCCAACAATCCGGCAAAAACGGCCTCATTTGTGCAAAAATGAGGGTAAAAACGCATTTTTTTTCAAAAAAATTTGCTCATGTCAAAAAAAAGCAGTACTTTTGCACCCGCTTTTCGAAAAAGCGACGGTCCATTAGCTCAACTGAATAGAGTACCACACTACGGATGTGGGGGTTGCAGGTTTGAATCCTGCATGGATCACCCGGGACGGGAAAACTGCATTTGAGACATTCAGATGCAGTTTTTTGTTTTATAGACAATTCGGTTTGCATGAAATCCAAACGCTGGTTCATATTGTTTTGCTGGTGCATGTCTTGCATCTTGGTGTCTGCCCAGATGTATTTTAACGGCCCGACACCGCTTGAGGCTGCCGAAGAATTAACCGCGTCGGGACTACAAGCCGCCGACGAGGGCGCCTATGCGGATGCGGAGCAAGATCTGCTGGAGGCTTTGCAGATACGCTTGGAAGTATTGGGCAAGAACCACTCGCTCTATCTCGCCTCGCTGAACAACATTGCGGCGCTTTACAACAAGACGCGTCAGTTCGACCAAGCCGAGAAGTACTATACCGAGGCGCTGGAGATCCGCAAAGAAGTATCCGGCGAGACGCATCCGGACTATGCCGTACTGCTCAACAATCTTAGCTCAATCTATCGTGAGCAGGGACGTTATGCAGAAGCCATGCGCTCTCAGCAGGAAGCGCTTCGGATTCAGGAACAACTGCAAGGAAAACATACGCAGTCGTATGCCGTCGCGCTGAACAACCTCAGCCAGATATGCAAGGAGACGGGCGAATATGCCCAAGCCGCCGCGTACTGCCGCGAGGCGGTGGAAATAGGGCGCGAGGTTTTTGGTGAGGACGATCCCCGTTATGCCACTTTTCAGAACAATCTGGGCCTCATACTCAATCTCACGGGCGACTATAACAGTGCTATCCGCCATCAGAAAGAGTCGCTCGACGGGCTGCGCCGCGCCAAAGGAGAGAATACGCCCGAATACGCCTTAGCCCTTAACAATCTGGCAAATATCTATGCCGACAAAGGCGATTACCCCGAGGCGGAACGATATTATCAACAAGCACTCGGTATCCAACGCGCTACCTTAGGCGCGAAGCATCCGGAGTATGCTGCGACGCTCAACAATCTGGCAGCCGTCTTCGATGCGCGCGGGCAGTATGAAGAAGCCAAGAAGTATTACACCGAAGCCCTCCGCCTTCGCCGTGAGTCTTTGGGCGAGAAACATCCGGACTATGCCACGTCGCTGAATAATCTGGGCGTGCTGTACGTCGCCATGACCGATTATGCCAAGGCGGAGCAATGTTATCTCCAGGCGCTGAACATCCGCCGCGAAGTGCTGGGCGAGAGTCATCCGGACTATGCCCTCTCTCTGAACAACCTGGGCGCACTATATATCGCCATGGGTGATTTTGCCCGTGCTGATTCCTATTTCCGCATGTCCCTTGCTATCAAGCAGCGTTCGTTTGGGATGAATCATCCCGACTTTGCCATCTCGCTCAACAACATGGCGATGCTGTGCAACGAGCAGGGCCAACTCCGGCAGGCAGAACATTATTACCAGCAAGCATTGGAGATCCAGCGCCGTTCTTATGGCGAGAACCATCCCGCATATGCCACAACACTTGGCAACATGGCGGTGCTCTACGACAAGATGAACAACTATCGTCAGGCGGAGCGCTATTATCATCAGGTGCTCAAAATCATGCGGGAGACAGTTGGAGAACGGCATATCGACTATGCGCGGACCCTCAATAATATCGGCGCATTGTACAGCAACCACGGCGACTACCGGCAAGCGGAGCAATATTATAATCAGGCACTTGATATCTGGCGCAAAGTGTTTGGCGAGAACCATCCCGGATATGCCATTCTGCTGGATAACATAGCCCAGGAGAAACTGCTAACGGGCAATGCCGACAAGGCGCAGTCGCTCTATATACGCTCCGCCGGATTGTACAAGGAGATGTACCTTAACTCACTCGATTTCATGTCCGAAAAGCAACGTGCAACCTATTGGAGCGTCATGCAAAACAAGTTTGCCGAGACCTATCCGGTCTTCGTCTTGCGATATAGCCGCACCAATCCGTCCGTCGCATCATTTGCCTATGACAATGAGTTGTTTATCAAGGGACTATTGCTCAACTCGTCCAGCCGTATCCGTCGTTCTATTCTCGAGAGCGGCGATAGCCAGCTCATCAGTCGCTGGAATGCGCTGAACGATGCAAAACGCCTGTTTATGACGCTTCAAGAGAAAGACCCGCAGTCGCAGGAGATACCTGTTCAGCGTCAGCGCATAGAGGGACTTGAGAAGCAACTGATATCCTCCAGCGCCATGTTCCGCGAGAACCGCGAACTGTGGAAACTGAGTTGGCAGGATATACGTCGTGCGCTCAAGCCTAAGCAGGTCGCTATCGAGTTTTTCCAAGCACCGCTGAAGGAGGATTCTGTGGTTTATTGCGCGCTCTTGCTGCGACATGACAGCGAATCGCCTGTTCTGGTGCCTCTCTTTGAGCAACACGAAGCACAACGGCTCATCAATACCGCAACGGAGGGATTTATCAATCAGACCTATTCGGCGGAAGACAACGGAAAGAAACTGTCGGCGCTGGTATGGAAACCGCTGATGAAATATCTTCATGCGGGCGAAGCGGTATTCTTTGCCCCGACGGGTTTGCTCCATCAGTTGGCAATAGAAGCCTTGCCTTATAATGACGATAGTTCGATAGGCGATCTTTTTGATATGGTGCGCCTGTCTTCCACGCGCGAGATACTCTTTTCTGCGAGCGACATACGTCATACCAGTGCCACTCTGTATGGCGGAATATCTTACGACTCGGCTCCTTATCTGCCCGGCACGCTGAAAGAAGTGGAAGAAATAGGCCGGTTGCTACGCGGCAACAGCATAGACGTCCAACTCATTACCGCTGCGGAGGCAGACAAGGCTTCGTTTCATGCGCTGAGCGGCCGCAAGCGCAGCATTCTGCATGTCGCGACGCACGGTTTCTTCCGGCCGGACACCATGTCAATTCTCCGAACCGATACCAGGAACCGGGCAACGCAGATGAATACCACGGGCGTTCTGCAGACCCACACGGCCGATCCGCTGACCCGTTGCGGTCTTCTCTTCGCGGGTGCGAACGACGCCATATTGACGGCAAAGGAAATCTCGCTCATCGACCTGCGTGATGCCAATCTTGTTGTGCTGTCTGCCTGCGAGACAGGAAAAGGAGAAGTGACCGGTGAAGAAGTCTTTGGCCTGCAACGTGCATTCAAGATAGCCGGAGCGAAGACAATCATCATGTCGCTTTGGCCGGTAAACGATGCGGCTACTCGGATGCTGATGACCGAATTCTACCGCAACTGGCTGCAACAGGGACAAACCAAGCGTCAGGCGTTGCGCAATGCACAGAATGCCGTTCGAAAAACATATGAAGAACCCGTATATTGGGCGGGATTTATCTTGCTGGACTAATATTTGCTCGCCTGCATGTAGAGCGGAACAGACAGCGTGAGGAAGACAAGATTAGGCAGCCAGGCGGACATGAACGGTGACATGACACCGCTGACAGAAAACGTCGTGCTCACCGTTGAAAACAGGATGTAAAGCGCTGTCAGAACCAAACCGATTCCCAGGTTCTTCCCCATGCCGCCGCGTACTTTGCGGCTGGACATCGTAACGCCGAGCAAGGTCATAATAAATGCTCCGAGCGGCGATGCCCAACGCTTGTGGTATTCTGTTTCAAATGCCTGGATATTGCCGGTGCCTCGAGCCTGCTGTTTCTCCATGAAGTCGCGCAGTTCGGGATTGGTCATCTGCTGTGCCAGCTGCGAAGTGATAAACAGGTCTCCCGGTTCGATCATCAGTGTCGTGTCAATACGTTTGTGCTCTTCCAGCGATTCGTGGAGCCCGTCGAAGGTGCGTGTCACGCAAGTCTCCATATGCCAGTGGTAGCACGAATCATAGATGATACGGTCGCACGTGGTACGCGAGACGAGCGTCTTGCCGTCAAACCGTTCGAGCGAGGCGTGATAGCCGATGCCGGGATTGTGTTCCGAGTTGTTCTGCAGCGTCTCGATATACAGAATAGTGCCTGGCGTTATCTCAGCTTGCACGTTGCGGGCATTGGTTTGCGTGAAATGTTCCACGTACTTGTCTGTGAATGCCAACATCTTGCCGCTGGCTTTCGGAATTATATAGCCGCCCAGCCAGAACGAGAGCAGAAACAGCAGCGTTGCCGATATCCAGTAGGGACGCATCATCCGGTGATAACTCATGCCGGCTGCGTGCATGGCAATAATCTCCGAATTGCCTGCCATCTTGGACGTGAAGAAGATAACGGAAATGAAGATGAACAGCGAACTGAACATGTTCATGTAATAGGGAATGAAATTGAGATAGTAGTCAAAGATGATTTCCTTCAGTGGGATTTGCGACTCGAAGAAATCATCCATCTTCTCGGTGATGTCAAACACGATGGCGATAGACAATATCAGCACCAAGGAGAAAAAAAACGTCCCCAAAAATTTCCGAATAATATACCAGTCGAGGCGTTTCACGCGGCTTGCTGTTCTGTGGTTTGCGATATTACAATCGTTGCATGATTTGCGGCATGACAGTTGCTTTCCACTGGCTGAAATCGCCACGGAGGATATGCTCTCGTGCCTGAGTCACCAAGTCGAGATAGAATGCCAAATTATGGATGGAAAGTATTTCCAGTCCAAGCATCTCTTGCGCGTGAATAAGGTGACGTACATAGGCGCGCGAATAAGCATGATCTACGTACGAGCAACCTGTCGGATCCAGTTCGGTGAAGTCGTCTTCCCATTTCTTGTTGCGCAGATTCATGACGCCTTGCCAGGTAAAGATCATGCCGTTGCGTCCGTTGCGGGTCGGCATAACGCAGTCGAACATATCCACGCCGCGTTCTATGGCTTCCAGGATATTCCACGGTGTGCCGACTCCCATGAGATAGCGCGGTTTCTCTTCCGGCAGGATGTCATTGCATACCTCAATCATGTCGTACATCACTTCTGTCGGTTCTCCGACAGCCAATCCTCCGATAGCATAGCCGTCACGATCCAAGTCGCGCAGCCGCTTGCAGGCTTCCTGCCGCAAGTCGCGGTAGGTGCAACCCTGTACGATAGGAAACAGATGCTGGCGGTAGCCATAGATGTCGTCCGTGGAATCAAAGCGTTCGATACAGCGGTCGAGCCATCGGTGGGTGCGTTCCATCGAACTCTTGGCATATGCTTTGTCGGCGGTGCCGGGACAGCACTCGTCAAATGCCATCATAATGTCTGCACCTATCTCGCGCTGGATATCCATGACCGATTCGGGCGTGAACATCAGTTTCCGTCCGTCGATATGGCTGGAGAAGCGTACGCCTTCTTCGTTCATCTTGCGGATATCCGTCAGAGAGAACACCTGAAAACCTCCCGAGTCGGTCAGTATGGGATGCGTCCATCCTTCGAAACGGTGCAACCCGCCTGCCCGTCGCAAGATATCGGTTCCGGGACGCAGATAGAGATGGTAGGTGTTGCCCAATATGATTTGGGCATGGATGTCGTCTTCCAATTCATGGCGTTGCACGCCCTTAACGGTTCCTGCCGTTCCTACCGGCATGAATATGGGCGTCAGGATGTCGCCGTGGTCGGTATGTATCACGCCTGCGCGCGCACCGACTCGTTTCGGGGCACTATGTAGTTCAAAGAATGGCACTTTCATTTGTCCATTGTCCTCTATATCCGGCTCCGGAGCCACTCCGGTCCATTGTCCATTTCTTTCACACCCGATTGTTTTCCGGAAAAACAATCGCAGGTTTGAAAGACTTCGCTTCCTCGGGCGTCATCAGAGCATAAGCCATGATGATAACCGTGTCGCCAACGTTCACCAAATGCGCCGCCGCCCCGTTGATGCAGATACATCCCGAGCCGCGTTGACCGGGTATCACGTATGTCTCCAGACGGGCACCGTTGGTATTGTCCACTACTTGTACGCGTTCACCGGGATAGATGTTCGCCTTCTCCATCAGCGCCTGGTCAATGGTGATCGATCCGATATACTCCAGATTGGCATCGGTGACCTGTACGCGGTGTATTTTAGATTTCAGTATATTCAAAAGCATAGCAGTTGAAAACAAAAACGGCTGCAAAATTACGAAAAAAAATCCATATATGCAAATAAAATCAAAAAAACGCACTCGTCAATGCGTTTTTTGATTTGTTTATCGGAGAAGTTGTCCGTTTGCCGTATAAGTATTCCCGTTTCTGAGGATAAGCAGTTGCCCGTCTTGAATGAACTTGGTCGCACGTGGCGAGTGCATGTCTGTGACTTGCTCAACCGCTTCGGGCAGCCCGCGCAGAACGCAATGGATCTTGCGTTCGGCAGAGTTGATGGCATTCACTTCGATTCGCCCCTGTTCATCGGTCGTATATGTTCCCTCCAACATGTTGCTGAACACCGTCAGTTGCAGATAGAGGCTCTTGTCTTCATTGTATCCGTATATCATACCGAGAACGGCAAAGCAGGCAACGATTAGTCCTGATAAACGTTGCATAATCCGGTCCGGTTCAAAGACTTTCTGTTAATATTTGTTTAATGTCTTCGGGCGTGAGGTCCAAATAACCTGCCGGAAAGATATTTGTCGTGCGGACAATATCGTCTATCATGGATTCCGTGGCTCCCAATTCGGAGATGGTAAGCGGTAATCCGATTTCCTCCATCCATGCTTTCAGGGCTTCCAGACCTGCTTCGGCAGAATCCACGCCCCACACATTTCGGGCAAACCGCTCGAATTTATGCCGCCCGTTCTGCATGGCGCGGCGATAATACGCCATCGACACGGAAGCCAAAGTATAGCCATGCGGCGCATGTGTCCATGCTCCGATAGAATGACCTATCTGGTGAACCATCCAGTCTTGGCGCTTGCCGCATTTGATGAGCGTGTTCAACGCCCAAGTAGCCGTCCACATGATATTGGAACGCGCTTCGTAGTCCTGGGGATTTTTGACAGCCGCGCGTGAGGCGACAATCAATCCCCGCATCAATCCTTCTGCGATATAGTCGGACGTGTTGTCATCGTCGCCGGAGAAATACTGCTCAAAGATATGGTTCATGATGTCGTAGATGCCGGCTTTCATCTGATCGAGCGGAACGGTCATGGTGAAACGCGGATTGAGAATGGAGAAACGCGGCATAAAGCGGCTGTCGAACACATGTCCGGTCTTGTAGTTTTTCTCGGCATCGGTAATCACGCAACCGCCGTTCATCTCGCTACCTGTGCCCGCCATCGTGAGAATGCAGCCGACGGGAATAACCTTTTGCTCCGCCGCAGGCTGATTGCCGTCGAGCCAGAAATGCTGCCAATAATCGCCGTCAAAGAATGCCGACGCTGCCACACCCTTGGAATAATCACAGACGCTTCCGCCACCGAGAGCCAGAATCCAATCCACTTTGTTCTCGCGTGCGATACGCACGCCTTCATGCAGTTTCTCCAGCGTCGGATTGCTCATCACGCCCGGATTCTCAATAATAGTCTTTCCTCCCTCGCGAAGAATAGCTACAACTTGGTCGTAAAGACCACTTCGCTTGACGCTGCCGCTACCGTAGTTGAGCAACACGCGCTCGCCAAAATGCTTCAACTCATCTTTGAGGAAATCCAAAGACGCTTCACCAAAATACAGCTTGGTGGGATTGTGATATATAAAATTACCTTGCATAACAGTAAGGGAATATAGAAATATACATATTACGGGGTACCTGTTATCAGTTTGTATTTCTGATAGTCGTGGTTAGCCCTTTTGCTGTCGCCCAATTCGTCGTACAGATCGGCACGCAGCATATAACCTCCGGCGGAATCCGGATAAAGACGTATCATGCGGTTGTAGTCACGCAGGGCGGCTTTGGGATTCTCCAAGTACTCGTAGATAACGCCTCGCATGTGATACAGGTCGTAAAGCGACTTGTCAGCCGTCTTGTAATAGCGGATTGCCTTGGTCAAATCTTCTACGGACCGGTTGAGTTCGTTCAGTTGCAGATAAGCCGTAGCACGCTGGGAATAAAGCCGTCCGTCCTTGGGATGGCGCTCCAGTTCGCGCGAGGCGATACGCACCGCTTGCTCGTACTTGTCTTCGGCAAGCAGATAGTCGATGAAATTGGGCTTCATTTGGGCACGCACAAGACATGCCGACAGGCAGCAAAGAAATATGAGAGCAATCCGTTTCATAATACTATTCACAGGTTTTGAACAATTCTTCCCAACTGCCTACTTCGTAGAAGGCGAACAAATCTTCAGCATCCAATTCGCGCAATACGCGTCGCGGCAAGAGTCGCAAAAGCGGGATAGGCAGATCCATTTGCGGCGCAAATTCATCGTCGTCACGGTAAACCGTTTTGCCCGCATGAATAGCCGCCGTGAGTGCTTCGTGAGCGGCATCTTCGAACATATCATAGATGCCGTCCGGCAAGTCTTCTACCATACAGGAGTTATATCCCTTTCGGATATAATCGGCAATATGACCGATTTGCTGGTCGGTCAGCGAGACCTGTGCCTCGTCGCAATAGATTATCTCGCCGTCTCGATATTGCGCCCACTGGAAAGGAATGGAGTGCATTGGGGATTTGAAGATTTGAAGATTCGAAGATTTGAAGATTTAAAAATCGGCGGAGTTTGCACCCCGCCGATATGTCATTTCGATCGATTCAATGATTAGAGTTGAACACCGATAGCGTTGTAGCGTACACCGTTCTTGATGATAACGAGTTGTCCGTTCTCGAAGCGCTTAACAGCCTTCTCGCCAGCCTTTACGTTATCAACACCTTGCGCAGCACCGGGAACCTCAACCGAAACGAGTTTCCACTTAGCGTCCTGATATTTTCCATCGCCGTCAGGTGTTACGTTTCTGGAGTACACGCGGATCTCATTACCCATAGCCGTCAAAACAACTGATGTGGACGCAAAATTATCAGATGGCACAGTTGCACCCTCGATAGCAGCCTCTTTATTCAAAGCTTCCTTCAGATTGATGGTAACCTGATCGCCGGTGTTCAGGCCGGTGATAACCAAACACATGCCTTGTCCGTAAGGCTGAATATATTCTGCCCACGCTTTGGCTACGAGTTTGTTGTTGTCCTTGTTCTTAAACTCGAAATAAACTTGGTTATCACTTTTCAGTTTAGCGGTCGTTACGCCCCACGTGGTAGTACCGGTAATTTGGGTCAACTCTGCACAATAAGCTGTACCGCTTGAATTGGCTTTACCTTCAACGGAGAGGTTGTCAATGTCGAAAGCTGCTTCGAAGGAAGATTTAGCAGTAGTAGCAGAAGTCTTGTCAACGATGTCCTTAAAAGTAACGACTTTTGCGTTAACACTCAGCGCTGCAACAGCTGCAGCAGCAAATAAGAAAAATTTCTTCATAATTGATTGAATTTTAAAGTTAATATTTTAGTTTGCTATATGTAATTTTCATTTTGCGCTGCAAAATTACTGCTTTTTTTTGAATAAAGCAAGTATTTTTTGACGAAAAATGTAGATTTTTTACATTTTACTCTGCAGCGTCAGGGTCTTTGCCGTTATAAAGGACGTTTTTGATCTTCTTATAATCGGTTATTGGCATGGGTTTGGGGTTGATATTGCAGTTCTGGAACTTGATATCTTCCGCCCATTCCATCTTGATACCGTTCTTGTTGCCAATGATGGTCACATTGTCGAAGAGGATGTTATGAACCGGTTTGCCTTTGAGTCCCTGAATCTCGACAGCTTGCTTGCTACCAATACACGTAATATCACGGAACGTGATGTTGGACCAATCGGGGAAGAAGGCATTCTTGTCGTCACTGTCCGTAGCGCTCACACCGGCACCTTTGTCAGCATAGCCAGAGGAGATGAGGAAGGCCGACTCGATGATATCCTTCATGATGATATTGTAGCAATAGATATCTTCGCACCATCCTCCACGTCCGGGAGCGGACTTGAAGCGGCAACCGATATCCGTTCCCTCGAAGCGGCAGTCCTTGACCACGAGCCGTTGCATACCACCGGAGAACTCGGATCCGATAACGAATCCACCGTGGGCACGATAGACCGTGTCGTTGGTGATGAGGAAGTCGCGTTGCGGGCCGGCAGCCACACCTTTCTCGCCTACGCCGCCCTTCATACAGATGCCGTCGTCACCGCAGGAGATATTGCAATTGACGATGAGCGCTACCTGGACATTGCCCGGGTCCATCGCGTCGCCGTTTTGCGCCCAGTGCGGACAGCGGATATTGACGCCATCTATTATAAGGTTTTGCACGCGCGTAGGCACGAAATGGAACTTCGGGGAGTTGAGCAGATGCACATTCTCCATGAGCACATTCTTGGAATCGGTAATGTTGACCAGATGCGGTCTCATCTTCTCCTGCGTAATTGCATCCTTGGCGATATTCGGAATATTGTACTCTTTTTTGAGGTTGAAAGGATACCATACTTTCCAGTTCTTGCTGTTGCCGTCGGGCATGGTAACACCGCCCATAGCGAGGGCTTCGTTCCAGATGTCTTCGCTCACTTTCTTCTGCTTGATAGGACGCCAGTAGAAGCCCTGTCCGTCCAAAGTGCCGCGACCGGTAATGGATACGTTCTCCAGCTTGGAGCCATAGACGCACGCATTGCATTTCTTCGAACCATCACGGAGGCTGTCGCTTTTCTGCACGTACAATTCCTTGTTGGTGGAGAAGAGTATGGTAGCTTGCGGTTCAAGATGCAGGTCAAAATTGCTGATAAGATTTATCGGACCTGTAAGCCATGTGCCATTGGGGACGATGAGATGGCCTCCGCCTTGCTTTTTGAGTTGCTTGAGTGCCTCGGCAAATGCAGCAGAGCAATCGGTTTTGCCGTCGCCTACAGCACCGAAATCGGTCAGCGAGACGGAATAGTCGGGGATAATGACTTCCTTCACCTCCTCTACGGCGCATGGCAGATTCTGGTAATAGTGCGAGTACTTGGTCTGAGCGCCCACCAGAAGTGACACGCTCAGAGCAACCAATGTGAGAAAAGATTTATTCATAACTATTGTTGTTTCACGTTTCTAAAAAATCAGAACAAATTTTGTACCAAACTATTGAGGTAAACTTCCAAATTGGTATATTCTTTGTCTAACGTTGCAATTTTTCCATCGGCAGAATCATTCTTGTCAAGGCCGTGTGCATCTTCCCACGCATCAGGCATTCCGTCCCGATCGGTGTCTGCGGCATATTCTCCACCGTCGAGTGTCGGATAGCCTTTTACATCTTCAGGCGAATCGATCAAACCGTTCTTGGATCCGTTGGATCCGGTGTAGGTGTATTTCCCGTTGCGTACTTCCCCTACAATACGCGTGTCAACGGCATCGCGATGAAGTGAACAACCTGCCTTTGAAAGCACTGTCTCGAAGGCCTCTGTTGCCGACTCTTCATGCGATATGGCCGTGAGGCCGTCCGTCCAACGGGTATCTACTCCCACTTTATCCTTCGGCTGCGTAGAACCTTTCCAGTTGTTGTTCGTTACCTCATTGGAGCCGTACATATAGTTGCCGGAGAGATAGAACTTTCCGGGAATAAGTGTGTGACCATTGGAGCAATAGGAGCAGCTGACCGTAGGATCCACGAGTCGGGTGGTCTTCTTCGAAGCCGAAGTAGCCGGTCCGTACTTGTAATAGTTGTTAACCATGTTGATTTTCCGTGCCTGCGACCAGCCTTCGCCTCCGTAGGTGGAGTTGCCACTCCAATTATAGACCACATTATTCACATAGTCAACGGGGCCGAAACAGGTGTTGTTGACATAGGAATGGTCGAAGCGCGGGTTTCGCGAGTCGTGGTGTGCCAAGAGGTTGTGGTGGAACGTGGCGTTTGTGCCACCCCATATACCGCCGTATCCGTGATCGCCTTTGACATGTACGGACTTGCGCAGACTCTCGGTGATGAAGCAATACTGCAGCGTGAAATTGGTATTGCCATAGCAACTGACACACTCGTCGGTACTCCAAGAGAACGAACAATGATCCACCATAATATTATTACGGTCGTTGATAGAGAGCGCGTCGCCCTCCACTTTATTCTGATCCCCCATGCGGAAACGCAAGAAGCGCAGAATGACGTTGCTGGCTTTGACCACCACCGGATAGCCTGCGATACAAATGCCGTCGCCGGGTGCAGATTGTCCGGCAATAGTGAGATTGCCGCTTGCGATGTCCAGTTGGCTGTTCAGGTAGATTGTGCCGGCCACGTCGAAAACGATCGTGCGTGTTCCATCCATCTGCACCGCTTTGCGCAACGAACCCTGCACCGGTAATCCGGTCGATTTGTCCCGTTCGTCAGAGAGCGTGGTGACATGAATAACCACGCCGCCTCGTCCACCCGAAGCATATTTGCCGCCTCCCTCTGCGCCGGGAAATGCAGGAAAAGAGGCAACAGGCTGCGGCGGTTCTTCGCCTCCTCCGCATCCGACGATGCAGAGGAGAGCGAAAAGCAATATGAACGAGCGATCAATACGCATAGTCATTCCACAAAGTACCGTTCGATGCAGCTAAATTTACATCGAAGATAGGCCAGTACTGATGCGTATCAATGTCGTCTGCATTTCGGAACAGATACCACTTGTCGGTCGTAATGTATGGTACCTCGTCCTTGTCGAAGAAGGATTTAACAACCCAACCGTTCTCTTTGGTACATTCGGCGGGACGTGTAGCACCCAGATCGAGTCCTACAAATTGGTCAATTATATACGCTGCGCCGGTCTGCGAGTACGCATCATTACGAGAATAGTGATAGTAAACGGAGTCCGGACGGCCTGCAAAGGCACCGGTGTTGTTCTGCAAGTCGCGGCAAGCAGCATCAGCGGTCATGAGTTTCTCTTTGAGCAGACCCCAGCGCATAAGGTCGTATTTGCGCAAGTTCTCGCCGCAGAACTCAAAGGCGCGTTCATCCACAATAGCGTCGAACGACAGGGGCTTGGAAGACAAGCCGGCACGAGCACGTACTTTGTCGAAGCACTCCTGCGGGCTGATACCACACAAATCGGCAGGAGCGTTTCCTTCTCTTGAACCGATGGCAGCCTCGGCAAACATCAACAAGATATCCGTATAACGGAGCACCGGCATGTCGATGCAGTCCTCGTTGGACGAGTAGCTGCGTTTCATCCATTCTACACGCAGTTTGCCCAGATACATCTGGCTGATGTTGGAGTTTTTCTGATACAGTTTTTTATCCGTAGCAGGTACTCCGGGGAAAGTCTCGGCTGCGTAGCCGCTGGAAGCGGTACCGCTACCATCATCATATTCCCAAGTCCAAGGCAGGATAGTAATGTCGCGACGTTTGTCATTCTTGTCGAATGCATAGTAGAAAGTCGGTACGATTTCAATCATAGCCTGGGTCTTGGTGTTGTTGGTGTTACCGCTACCGAAAGAAATGGTGTTATTGAGAATACCGGCACAGTTGGTGGACATCTTGTTGCCTGTAAGCGCCAGTACTTGTCCACGTGCGCCGTCCAGGAACGGAAGAGCCCATATCCACTCCGAATTAGAATAATCAGTAACGTCCTGACAGAGGTCTTTGAAGACATCCTCAAAGTTGGATTTGAACTTAAAGTCTTCTTGTTTGATGACCTGTGCGCATGCCCAGACAGCCTCTTGGTATAGTTCTTGACGCTTTTGCTTGCCGCCATCGGCATCCTTGATGTTATACTGAACAGAGCAAGCCTTTGTTCCACCTTCAGTAAACACATCCGGTCGCATTGCCAAACCGGCATACATGAGATCCATACGAGCCAGCAGACCATATGCCAACGCCTTGCTGGGACGTCCTGTGTAGTTCGCAGCACTACCCGGACATTGTGCAGACCATGGCATCAGACGAGCCGCATCCTTGAGGTCAATACGCAATTGCTCGTAGATGACGTTGCGGTCTTGCTTTTTAGTATAGAGCACTTCCTGATTGTTTCCGTTGAAGGATTCAAAACTGGCAGGAACATCTCCCCACAGTTTCACCATTTCCAGATAGCAGAATGCACGCAAGGTGAGCGCTTCACCCAAGAGGTACTTGAAGTTTACATCCGTTGTGTCGGAATGCGTACGGATACCGTCAATTACCACATTGGCACGTTCGATAGCCGAGTTGAGATATGCCCACGGGTCTTTACCGTTGGCGGTAGAGAGGTTACCGGTGCCGGCCGTTATGTTGTAGGCTGCATACTCCGCATCCTCCGTCTTGGAACAATGCTCGATATCGGTGTTCAATGCTACGTATCCGCCGCAGAGACGGTTACGGAACGACTTGTCTTCACCAAAGCAATTGTAGATAGCCCCGATAGCTTGTTGTGTCAGGTCGGCCGACTTGAACACGGCTTCATCCATAGCGGAAGGGGACTCGGTCTCAAAAAAGTCTTTCTCACAAGCTACGAGTGTGAGAGCCAAGACACTAAGAATAATATATTTTGCTTTCATAATGAATAGATTTTACCGCATTAGAACTGAATATTCAAACCAATATTGATACCGCGGCTCTTGGGGTAAGCCGAGAAGTCAACTCCCGGAGTAAGCGGGTTCTTTGACGAGCGGGTATCCACTTCAGGATCCAATCCGCTGTACTTGGTAGCACAGAACAGGTTCGTGCCCTGAACATATACACGGATGGTATTGATCACTTTTGTTTTCTCCATCCAAACCTTCGGAAGCGAATAGCCAAGGGTCAACTGGTTGAGACGCAAGAACGAACCATCTTCCAAATCCTGGTCGGTCACAACATAGTGCGACATAATAGGACTATAGGTGTTTGCTCCCTTGTCGATATTCATTTTGTCAATTTGGTTGGCAAACTCGGTATATGCATCGCCGAAGACGAGTGCTGATTGTGCATACACGTCAGGCATGTATTGACCTTCTGCAGAGAAGAGCGAGTAGCGGTTCTTGAAGTTCATAGCCGAGATGAGGTTACGCATCTTGGTCTTCTCGGTAACGGTGGTGTACTCCATCTTGGAGAGGTTGAGAATCTTGTTGCCAAAAGCGAATGTGAAGTTGGCAGCCAGGTCGAACTTACCCCACTTGTCGCCACCGATATTGAAGTTGATGTTGAAACCTCCGGAGTGGGTCGGAACGGTGTTGCCGAGGATGACTTTGTCATGCTCGTCA
Organism: Paludibacteraceae bacterium; assembly: GCA_017425065.1. GTDB lineage: Bacteria > Bacteroidota > Bacteroidia > Bacteroidales > Paludibacteraceae > Colicola. The sequence goes on along the minus strand of JAFPJV010000077.1, from coordinate 1,223 downwards.
ATTTTACCGTCGGGTACACCTTCTGGGCCCGAGATATCTTTGAACTTGATAGCACCGGGAACCGGCTTGTTGGTCAAGAACGCGTCTCCGTAAGTAGGAACACCGTCTTTGAGTCCCCAAAGGCGAGTAGCGGTTACGTAAGTCTGGAAGTCGTTGGCGGTATAGTAGCCGTCGGTGACATATCCAATGACATTACCTACAGGTTGTCCTACTTCAAGCAGGAACTCGGCGGTAGTCAGGTACTCTGACGAGCCGAAGCAGCTGGTCTGAGCGAGCATGGTGGTCATGTTACCCAAGTCCTGAACACGTGTCTTGTTGAAAGAGATGTTGGCATCGACGGAGAGATTGTAGCTCAAGCTCTTGGACTTATGATCCAGAATGATGCCTTTGATCGAGAATTCCATACCCATGTTGCGGGTAGAACCGATGTTTTGATATTGGTAGTTGTAACGTGCCGGCATGTTCTGACGAATGATCAGGTCTTTGGTGGTATTCCAATAGAGGTCAATGGTACCGGTGAGGCGATCGCGCAAGAAGCCGAAATCAATACCGAAGTCACGCGTGATCGTTGTCTCCCATTTCAGATTCGGATTCGAAGCAATCTTCTCCGAGCCGCCTACTACGAGGATATTGCTTGTTCCCTGTCCCATGTCAAAATAAGTCATTTGTTGGGAGAGGAAATCGGGATGGAGATAGCCCAGATCCACGTTGTTGTTACCAGCCATACCGTACGAGAGGCGGAACTTCAGGTTTGTCAACCAGGAAGCATCCTGCATAAAGTCTTCGTCCGACATACGCCATGCTACGGCAGCCGACGGGAAATAGCCCCATTGGTTGCCTTTGGCAAAACGTGTGGAGCAATCAGCACGGAAAGTACCGGTGATGTAGTAACGTCCCTTGTAGTCGTAGTTGGCACGTGCGAGGAACGAGAGCTGGTTGTCACGCGGATCAACATAGTTGGTGATCTCGGAATAAGCAGCCTGGCCAAGATAGTTGAAAATCTCTCCGTTTTCTACATCGTAACTGCCCTTATAGCCGAAGCCGTACATATTATTTGTCCAACCCTTGCGCATCACGGTCTCTTCGCCGACCAGCACGCTCACGTTGTGATCCGAGTTGAATGTCTGCTTCCATTCGAGGGTGTTGTGGTTGGTCAGTACGGTGCTATACTCGTCTGTCACCTGAAGTTGTGCGGTACCGGCCGGGATGCCCGGACGTCCGGT
>JAFPJV010000076.1 GCA_017425065.1 Paludibacteraceae bacterium | reverse complement strand
GAGAGGTGAGCGGAGAGTGATTTAATTACGAATACACTGCGTTCGCAAATTGTGGCAATGCTATTGCTACAATTATGCAAACAAGTTCGAAACATTTTTTGCAACAGGCTGTTGCAAAATTAGAAGCAACAAGCCAATATATCGATAATAAAGATACAGATTCGTGCAACGCTGTTGCCCCAATTTAGTTAGCACATAATTTGACAAAAACAATTATTTGAAGTACATCAGGGACTACCGGGAATTCCGAGTGCAAAGGTACAACAATTATTTGGAATGCGCAAATTTTTGGGCAAAAATAATAAATACAACAATGAAAAAATCAATCTTTCTTTTAATCATTTTGATTTGTGCGATGAGTGCGCAGGCATATGATTTCAAAGTTGCTAATGATGATGGTTGTGAAATAGCTTATAATATCAATAGTGATGGGACAACTATATCTGTGACATATACTGATAAAGGAACCAAGAGACATCTGTCGAACTATGCGGATTTCCTTTGTGATACAATGCGTATTCCTGAGCACGTAATCTATGACAACCGACAATATACCGTTACCGGCTTGGACTCAATGTGTTTTAGATACATCAATCAGAATATTCACACGCTGGAATTACCCGCAACAATTGATTCTATCGTTTTCTATGAAGAGGTCGGCATAGATCATTATGCAGATGCAAGTGCGTTTTACGGGAATAGTTTCCGGTCAATTATAATGGCGGAAAATAATCCAAAATATACCACGGAAGCCGGTATTTTGTATACGAAGGACAAAAGTGTACTGCTTGCGTATCCTGCCGGCAATCTCCGCGATTCTGTTTATATTAAAGAAGGAGTAGTCATGTTAGGTCATGGAGCTTTGGTGTGGGCCCGTAATATACGGTATCTTGAATTACCGTTATCTCTGAAAGAGTTAGGAGAAGAATCTCTATCTGAAGTGGACTCTCTAGTACATTTAATCATCAAAGATAGCGTAGAACGGATTGGTGATTGGGCCTTGGCTTGTCGACGGATAACACATCTGACACTTGGCAGTGGAGTCAAATCGGTAGGAGTGGACTTTTTTGTTCCCTTACACAGATTGAATGTTGACATATATTCAAGAGCTATCAACCCTCCTCTGATCTATAATCTGAAAAGTAATACGCCTTTCTTGAGTAACTGTCATGTTGACAGAACAAATATTTATGTACCTGCTCAAAGTTTGAATGCTTACCGACAAGCGGACGGCTGGAATCGTTTTACGAATATCCTCCCTATCGAGCCGCCTGTAGTAACCGGTTTGGATAATGTGCAAGTGTCGTGGGTACAAAATTTCTCTGCAACAGGCTATGTCTGGATTCTCTATACGGACGAGGCGCACACGCAGCGGTATATGACACTTACCTTTGATGCAAACGGACATTTGACAGGTATTGACTTGGCGGGGAATCAAGCTCCAGCACGTGTACCGGCTTTGAATGAAGATGACGAAGAAGAACCGACGCAATTCGCAGAGTATTACTCGTTTACGATTACTGGTCTCTCTGCGAACACGACCTATTATTTCGTCCGCCAGAGCCTGAACGGAACAGATGTTATTGACGAGGAAAACGGTACATTTGCAACCCAATCGGGTACTACAGCAATAGACAATATCAACGGCTCGTCATCTCCGACGAAAGTGATCAGTAACGGCAATGTCCTGATTAAGCAGGGGAACAAAACCTATACCCTTCAAGGCACAGAAATTAAATAACAAATTAGTTGTTGGGCTATTTCAATAAGCAGGCTCCGAGTGTTATCCGGAGCCTGCTTTGTGTTTAAAACCTTGGCGTATTCCTTTGCATTTTTTCAATAAGCGTTTGCGAGTGGTGGTGTAGATAATTATTCATACTTTGAAAGTCGCGATGCCCAACAACTTCTGACACTTCACGTGGAGAAAGTTCTGTATCTAACAATTCCATTATACCTGAATCGCGTAGCGAATAGAGTTGTAGAGTATCCGGCAATTCGAGTCTTTTGCGCATCTGTACCCAACTTTTTCGATATGCCTTTGTCGTTAGTGGAGTTGGACCGGGGCGATATCCTTCGCTTATGAGATAATAATCATCAGGGTAATTATTTGCTAATTCTTTCGTTAATATCTCCACAAGTTCGGGACTTAATATAGCAGAACGATAAGCACGGTTCTTGGTTTGCTCCGGAAATAAATGAATAACATTGTTTTCCAAGTCCACGTTTTTAATCTGGATTTGACTTATTTCACGCGGGCGGATAAATGAATTGAATACCAATCCCATCACGACAAGATATGCAGGGCAACGCTTCTCATAGTATGCACGAATCTGTTGCCTTTGTTCCTGCGTTACAACTTCCCGATACTTCTCTATCTTTGTCATGAGACGAATTTGCTTAAAAGGATTATTCTTGAAATAAAAATGCCGTTGTCCCCATAAGAAGACACAACGGCAGAATTTGATATTGTCATTGTATGTACGCGGATTGATTCTCATCACATGCGTTTTTATATGCTCCGTATATTTAACAGCCATGAAAGGAGTGAATTTCATGCAAAGGCAATTTTTAGATACGCTGTCAAGCCAATTAAGGAAGCAAAACGAGTGACTTTTATATGTGCGATAGGTATCCGGACGAACGTAACGGGATTTTTCTTCCAGGAATTTCTCAAACATCGTTCTTACTGATTCAAAGCAGCGAGCATTTTCATCCGATAGATAAGGAGACTCATTATTTCGAAGGCGCAGATTAATTGCTTGTACAAGATCGTTAGCATGTTTTAGGAAACTATCTTCATCTTCAAAACGTGCCCTCATACGATTAAGCCGTATAAACTTACGTTCCAACTGCCCCGTATAATCATTGGGAACTTTATACATGATATGCCATCCACGATTGTCATCGTGTTTTAATTGGGCAAGTTGATAAGCAAACACGCCCAACTTAAATTCAAAATCCAACTTCATAACACAAAATATTAAAGTTTAATACTCAAAGTATTAACAAATTTAGTGCCGAAGTGGTTCCGAGTGTTAAAAATCGGGACTGGATATTAAAGTATTAGATAAAGTAAACGCTGCAACAAACTATGTTACAGCGTCTTATAAATTAAGGGTGGAATGTGGGGCTCGAACCCACGACACTCGGAACCACAATCCGATGCTCTGCCAACTGAGCTAAGACCACCATGAGCGTTTTGCCCTCAATGGGCATAACGCGAATTTACGATTTGACGATTTACGATGTACAATTTTTTCGTCTTTTCGCAAAAGCGGTTTTTAACCGATTTTTTTCTCGGCACAAGTGCCTTCGATCAAAAAGCGGGTGCAAAGGTACTGCTTTTTTTTGATATACGCAAATGTTTTTGCGATTTTTTGTAATAATTTTGCTAAAAAAGCACTATTTCCCCTACTCTACGGCAATATTCGGCCTGCAAACATATAGCACGAGCGATAATAACGCTCATGATAATGCGATATAGTTATGCCCGAATGTACCGCCGCATGAATGAAAGTAAAATCACTGTCTGTAGCGGAAATGACTATTCCCACATGTCCTACAGTATGACGATTCCGACGTCCAAAGAAAACCAAATCGCCTTTTCGCAAATTGCGGAACCCTCCACGTACACGACGAACCTGTTGGCTCTGACCGGACGAGGTGCGGGTCAAATGAATTCCGGCATGACGGAACACAAACGACGTAAAGCCCGAGCAGTCGAAAGCTTTTGGGCCGGAAGCGCCATATGCGTATGGCCTGCCGATATACCGCTTTGCGTATGAGATAATACGATCAGCTGTAGAGGCATCCAGCGGCTCTGCGTTCTGTGCTGCCAAGGTATCGTCCATGAGACTGTCTTCCGCCGCCAAAGCACTCAGCAAATCGCCCTCAATCTCTGCCAGCAAACTGTCCAGTTCCGCCTCGTTCATGCCCATTGCATCGATATCGAACATCAGTTCCTCTAAATCGGGGCAGATATAAATCGTATCATGCAGATAAACCACCTGCACCTGCGGAACGAAAACCGTATCATGCACAATGACTTGATGCGGACGGGCAGCCATAAGCGTACACAACGGCACGCTCATGGCTATCATCAGCAATATGAACTTTCCCCGACTCATTATCTACGGCGAGATTCTGTCGAACTGCTTCCGGACGAACTGCGTTGCGAACCGGATGACGATGACGTCGAACCGGAAGAACGAGACGGCGTTGACGTACGCGACGTACTTGTTGTACGACCGGTGTTATCCGTTGAGCGAATGGACGTACGTGATGTTCCGGAAGTGCTTACGCGCGAAGTAATTGTGGTGCTTGGATGCGTTGTCGTTGTTCTGGAACTCGTTGTCGAACTGCCCGAATCTCTGGAAGAGCCGGAAGAACTTGACGTGCTCGCTGCACCCGAAGAACGCGTCGAACTGGAAGTGCTCGATGAACTCGACGAACCGGACGTACTCGTCGAACCGGATCTTGCAGAGCTTGACGAACTTGAAGAAGCAGATGTACTCGTCGAACCGGATCTTGCAGAGCTTGACGAACTTGAAGAACCGGACGTACTTGCGGACCCGGATCTTGCCGAACTGGACGAACCGGTTGTCGTCGAACGGGATGAACCGGACGAACCGGTTGTCGTCGAACGCGACGAACTTTCAGATGCCGTTTGACGCAATTCGTAAGCATTACGAACGACACGTTGGGACGAACCGGAAGATGAACCGGACGAACCTACAGACAGCGACGTATAGACGCGTGCGTTGCGGTTGGTAAACGAGTTTTGCGGATATTGATGCTCATAATCATGCCGTCCATGGTCTTTCACGTGGTCATAGTAATGCGGATCATAATAATTGGACGGATAGTCGCAATGGTGACAATAGTGATGATTGTGCATATACGACTCCACATACGCCTGATAATGACTGATATACATCGGTTTCGGATACTTGTAGTACGACGGGAAATAGCCATAGTGATAAGTAGAAACCCAAGGTATGTACCTTACCTGATACAGGTATCCCCATATCGTCGGACGTTTAACCCAAACCGGACGAACGATATACTGTGCGCCATAGATATACGGATCGCCTATGACCTCTACGTACAGGTCTGTTGGGCGTGCCTCAGCATACAGCGTTGCGACATCCTGGAAGATATTCGCAGCCAGACAAGCCTGAATCAGATAGACGTGACGATATCCCTGAACCGTCTCCAATACACGCAGATAATCCACATATCCGTCACCGTTCATGTCCAGATTGTTAATCATGTAACGCGACGAGTTAAGCAATTCCTCGAACTCACGTACAGTGGACGATTGTGCAAAGGCGGCTGCAACTGCCTGCAGGTCAAGATAATACGACAAATCGGTCGTAAGCGCGTTGACCTGTACTGTCGTGGTGTGAGTCGGATTGGTTGCAGAAGCCGGCACCTGACTGACTGTTGTGACCGTCTGGGTTGGACGGACATATACTGTCTGAGTCGGAGCTGTCGTTACGATACGCACCGGGAAACAAGCCGTCAGTCCGAGAACAAGGACGGTTAGAACGGCGATTTGTAATTTGTAATTTTTCATTTTTGTTTGGTATTTAAATGATTTGATTTATCACTCCAATTTCTTTGCTACTTCTATTTCTTCGAACGACTCAAGGATATCGCCTGCTTGCAGGTCGTCGAAAGACTTGAGGCTCAAGCCACACTCGGTATTGACACCGGCTTCTTTGATATCGTCTTTGATATGTTTGAGCGAAGCCAGTTCGGCTGTTTTTATAACGATTCCGTCGCGTATGACGCGTACCTTGTTACCGCGTTTGATCTTGCCCTCACGCACGATACAGCCGGCGATAGTGCCCACTTTGGAGATATGGAACGTCTGCAGCACTTCGAGTGTAGCAGTAATTTCCTCTTTGACCTCCGGCGAGAGCATACCTTCCATAGCCGCCTTGACTTCGTTGATAGCGTCGTATATGATGGAATAGATACGTATATCCACCTCTTCCGTCTCGGCCATTTTGCGTGCCGAACCGGTCGGACGTACGTTGAAGCCGACGATGATGGCATCCGAAGCGGCAGCCAGCATCACATCCGAATCGCTCACAGCGCCGACAGCTCCGTGAATGACGTTGACTTGTATGTTTTCTGTCGAGAGTTTGATAAGCGAGTCCTTGATAGCTTCCACCGAACCGTCCACATCGGCTTTGACGATGATATTGAGTTCCTTGAAGTCGCCGATAGCCAGTCGTCGTCCGATTTCTTCGAGTCCGACATGTTTCTTGGTGCGGATCGACTGCTCGCGTTGCAGTTGTTCGCGCTTGTTGGCAATCTCGCGTGCCTCTTGTTCGGTAGGCAGTACGTTGAACTCGTCACCGGCCTGCGGTGCGCCGTTCAGTCCGAGTATCGAACACGGTTCTCCCGGACGCACTTCCTGGATACGTTGTCCACGCTCGTTGAACATGGCCTTGATACGGCCGTGATACGTTCCTGCCAACACGATGTCGCCCATATGGAGCGTTCCGTCCTGCACGAGCAGCGTAGCCACATAGCCGCGTCCCTTGTCAAGCGACGACTCTATAACCGAACCTTTGGCACGACGTTTCGGATTGGCTTTCAGTTCGAGTATCTCTGCTTCGAGAAGGACTTTCTCTAATAGTTCATAGACGCCTTCGCCTTTCTTGGCCGAAATCTCCTGACACTGGTACTTGCCGCCCCAGTCTTCCACAAGGATATTCATGTTCGACAACTGTTCGCGGATCTTGTCCGGATTGGCTCCGGGTTTGTCGCACTTGTTGATGGCGAACACCATCGGTACACCGGCAGCCTGCGCATGGTTGATAGCTTCTATCGTTTGCGGCATGACGGCATCGTCGGCAGCGATGATGATGATAGCGATATCCGTCACTTTCGCACCACGGGCACGCATGGCGGTAAAGGCGGCGTGACCCGGCGTGTCGAGGAACGTGATATGCTGACCGTTCTTCAGTTTGACGTTGTATGCGCCGATATGCTGCGTGATACCACCGGCTTCTCCGGCAATCACGTTGGCGTTACGGATATGGTCGAGCAGCGAGGTCTTACCGTGATCGACGTGACCCATGACGGTAATAATCGGGCAACGAGGCTCGATATCTTCTTCGTTGACCACTTCGTCGGCATTGATTTCTTCTACCACATGGGCGGCAACATACTCTGTCGTGAAGCCGAATTCCTCGGCTACCAGGTTGATTGTCTCGGCATCCAGACGCTGGTTGATGGAAACGAACAGACCGAGCGACATACAGGTTCCGATAATCTTTGTTACCGGCACGTTCATCATGTTAGCCAGGTCGTTGGCGGTAACGAACTCCGTCAGTTTCAGCACTTTGCTCTGCTCCTGCTGTTCCATGCGCTCGAGTTCCATCTTCTCGCGCTCCATCTCTCGGCGCTCGCGTTTGTGCTTCGAGGTATTGGTTTTGCCCTGTTTGGCTTGCAGACGGTTCAGCGTCTCTTTTATCTGGCGCTGTACTTCTTCTTCGGAGATTTCCTGTTTGCCTTTTTTCTTGTTTTTCTGTTTCTTCGGGTTCTGGTTGCGGGCGTCGTTGATATCCACTTTGTTTTGTTTGATACGCTCGCGTTTGCGTTTCTCCTGCGCCTGTTGTTGCTGTTGCTGACGCTCCTCACGCTCTTTGCGTTTCTCCTCTTTGGATTTCTTTCCCGGATGGGTCGCCTGGTTGATGGACGAGAGGTCTATCTTGCCGATCACTTTCGGCTGGGCGGTCTGTTCCGGCTTATGCAGCGAGAACACCTCCGTCTTCTTGGCTTTCTTTTTGGCCTCTTCGGCGGCTTTGGCGGCCTCGGCCTCGGCTTTCAGACGGGCATCTTCGGCAGCTTTGCGTGCCTCTTCGGCTTCGCGAGCAGCTTTCTCTGCAGCTTCCGCAGCGGCTTTGGCGGCTTTCGCTTCGGCCTCTGCTTTGCGACGAGCCTCTTCCTTGGCCTTCTTCTCGGCATCCAGGTCGATCTTTCCCACAATCTTGGGTTGCGGGATTTCGGTTTCTATTTTTTGTTGTTGTGGTTGTTCTACCGCCACGGATGGAGCAGCGATACGTTCTTGGCGCTCTTGCGCTTGTCGGTCTGCTTCGAGCTTGATGGCCATGTCCTTGTTGAATTCTTTCGCCAAAAGCAGGTACAGGTCGTCATCGATGCGGACATTGGGATCCGCCGTGATTTCACGACCTTGCTTCTCGCAGAACGCAACAGCGGTGGACATTCCGATATTCAGTTCTTTGCAAGCCTTGATTAACTTTATTGCCATATGCTTCTTCGGCTTTGTTTTGTCTCACGCCGTGTGAGGGGTTCAGGTTTTTATTCTTCAAATTCCGCAGCCAGGATACGAAGCACGTCGTCTATCGTCTCCTCCTCCAGGTCAGTACGTTCTACCAGCTCCTCTTTGCTCTTGGCCAATACCGATTTTGCGGTATCCAGACCGATGGCTTTGAGAGCGTCAATAACCCACTGATCGATTTCGTCGTTGAACTCGTCCAGATAGATATCTTCTATATCATCTTCGTCCATCTCGCGGTAAACGTCAATCTGATAGCCGGTCAGCATGCAAGCCAACTTGATGTTGAAGCCGCCCTTACCGATTGCTAGACTCACCTCATCCGGTTTCAGGTAAACCTCTGCCGTCTTGGTTTCCTCGTTGATGTTCATCGACGAGATATGTGCAGGTGCCAAGGCACGCTGGATGTACAGATTGATGTTGGAAGTATAATTGATCACGTCAATATTTTCGTTGCGCAACTCACGTACGATGCCATGGATACGTGCTCCTTTGACGCCGACGCACGCACCTACCGGGTCAATACGGTCGTCAAACGACTCAACGGCCACTTTGGCACGCTCACCCGGGATACGGGCGATGTTCTTGATAGCAATCAGTCCATCGTGAATCTCGGGAACCTCTTGTTCGAACAGACGTTGCAGGAACAACGGGCTTGTACGCGACAGGATGATCTTCGGATTTTGGTTCTTGTTATCCACTTGTACAACGACGGCGCGCACCGTGTCGCCTTTGCGGTAGAAGTCGGTCGGAATCTTGTTCTGATTCGGCAGATACAATTCGTTGCCGTCTTCGTCCAGCAGCAGCATCTCTTTCTTCCAGGTCTGGTACAGCTCGCCCGAAACAATCTGGCCGAGCATTTCCGTGTACTTGATATAGAGATTCTCTTTTTGCAGCTCCAGGATTTTGCTGGCCAGCGTCTGGCGCAGGTTAAGAATCATACGGCGGCTGAACGACGAGAAATCCACTTTGTCAGTCACTTCCTCACCTACCTCGGCTTCCTCGTCCAGTTGGCGTGCCTCGCTCAGCGCGATTTGCGTGTCGGGGTTAGCTACGTCGTCGTCTTCCATTACCAGACGGTTGCGATAGATCTCCAGGTCGCCCTTGTCGGGGTTGATAATCACGTCATAGTTTGCATCCGTACCGTACATTTTCGAAATGACGTTACGGAATGAATCCTCCAAGACGTTGATGAACGTCTGACGGTCGATGTTCTTGAGTTCTTTGAACTCAGAGAAAATGTCAATCAGATTGACAGTGTTGGTTGGTTGTTTTGCAGTTGCCATTTTATTTTAGAATTTTAAATCATATTTCACATATATGGGTTCGTCGTACCGCCATGTATAGGTACGCACTTGCAGTTCTTTGCGTTTCTTGCCTTCTACGGCTACTTTTTCTTCCACGTCGATCGAGAACGTGTCCTCGTCCACACTCACCAGTTGCCCCTTGTACTTTGTACTTTGTCCCTTTGTACTTATCATGACTTCCACGTCATGCCCCAGGTTTTTCTCGTACTGCAACTTGGTCTTGAACGGGTCGGTCAGACTCACGCTTCCCACCTCTAATGAGTAATTGTCCCACTTATTCGGCTCCGGAGCCGCTCCATTGTCCATTGTCCATTGTCCATTGTCCATTTTGTCCACCAGATAGCGGTTCAGTTTCTCGCAGAAATCCACATCCACGCCTTGCAGTCTATCCACTTCCACCAATATCTCGTCTTCCGGCGATACGCTCAGCGTGACCAGTTCATAATCCGTACCTTCGAGGTACGCGTCAATCCATTCTTTCAGTTGTTCGGTTAGCTTCATTTTTGTCCTGATTTATGCGAACGAGGAGACCTTTTCAGATCCCCTCGTTCATTTCGCGCTGCAAAGGTACGCATAATTATCCATATATGCAAATATTTTGCATACTTTTTTTGATAATTTGCGTATTTTGGACGTTTTTTAGTTTATTTTCTCTTTCGCAGCCTCCAATTCTTGCTCCAAGTCTTTGTCCTGAACGGCTTTGTCTATGTCCGGCTGAGCGGTTTCGATTTGCTGTTTTGCGTCGTTATAGTCGGCATCGTTTTCCTCGAAATCGAGTTCGTTTTCTTTCTCGCTTTCGGTTACGATGGGAGCTTCTTCCTCCATTCCGGGTTCTACTGTCGTGTTATCCGACGCATTGTTGCCGCAAGACGGGGTTGCCATGAGCATGAGCATGGGCAATACCCACCACCATTGTTTTTTCATTGTTGTTGTGATTTATTGGGTTGTTTGATTGAGTCGTTTTGTTTGTCTGTTGCTTGCATGGCGCTGTCGATAGCCGCGTCGTACTTGCCTTGTGCTACGACCAGCGTATCCGAGTCTGATTTGGCCTGTTTGGCGGCCAAGGCTTTCGGATCGCGCTCCAGATGGAATATGATTCGGCCTGGCTTCGAACTCAGCCGGAATATCTGTTCGCCATCCACGTACGCATCGTCGCGTTTATTGAACTGCTGGTTAATCAGTTTCGTCACTTTCTGCATCACGATATCCGTGTGCGACGAATCCACCAGACAGGTCATATCCACGCTTATCATGTCCGCTTCCGGATTGTACTCGTAGCCGTCATCTTTCTTCTTGTTCATCTCCACCGGCTGACCGTACATGTTCTCCGTCGCCTTGTGTTCTATCTTGAATCTCTTGCGAATGATGGTTGTATCAAACTGCGCAACCACTTCGACCTGAAAGTCCTGCTCTTGCCACAAGATTGTATAGGACGTAGCAAACGAGTTGTACTCCTCAGCCGGACGCTCTAAAATGGCGGTCACGTAGGGTGCTGCCACCGGCAATGTCAGTCCGCGGCTGTGCAGTCCTTCATAGAAGGCTTGTGCGATGGCTTTGGCAGTACGGTCGTAGGCGTATGTATCGCTTGACACACATTGCGGTTCATCTTCATCCCTGTCCCATGCGATGCGGAATACGACACGTCCCGTCGATTCCCATGTCTCGGGATTCAGCACGGTCATCTCCAAGTCATGGCTGCCCACATAGCCGAAACCATCGACATAACGTATCGCCCAGCCGTTGGAGGTAGCCGGAAAGTCCGGCGTCTTGCCATACTGCTCGATGGCTTTCTGCGGTTCGGTTATTGTTCGAGGCATGTCGGTATGCATCTTGCCTTTCTTATCCACGAAATAGGCGGTACGGCGCACCTCCGATGTCGTATCGTTCTGGCTGTTGTCCACCGTCTCCTGCATCACCCATATCAGGTCTTCGTCCAGTACCAGCAGGTCGGTATATCGCGGCGGAAGAACTGTCTTGCCATTCGCATCAACCAGCGCCATGTGATGAACGCCGATGGAATTGACCGTTTCTATCTTCAGGTAGCCTGAAACGTATTCGAGTGCCGCACTTACCACGGTCTCGTTGTCCAGGTGATCCAGTACGAAAACCGAACGGCCGTTCTTGTCCACGATTTCTATCTTTCCCGCCTCACGGCATACCGGCACACGGCCGAAAGCCGGCATTCCGGCCATCATCAGGCTGTCTATCAGCAGTTCCGGCTCCTGACCGTTCAGGCGGTACAGTTGATATACTTCGCCGTTCTTCAGGGTAAACATACCGTCCGACACCGGACTTGGCAGGGACGCAAACCGGCCGTCTAATAGCACTTCGCCGTCCTTGTCAATAAATCCCCACCCTGTCCCAACTTCTGCTTGACACGGCAGGTATTCTATCTCGTTTTCTGCGTGTTTGCCGCAAGAAACCAGGCACAGCAGTAGTGCCGCCAAATAGATTAGTCTTTTTCTCATCGTTCTGCCCGCATGGGGTTCTCCAGAAAGTCTTTGTAAGCCAGTCGGATACCGTCTTCCAACTCCGTTTTGTATGTCCAACCGAGTTTCGTGGCTTTGCTTACATCCAATAGTTTGCGTGGCGTACCGTTCGGGCGCGTAGTGTCCCATTCTATCTTGCCTTCGTAGCCTACCACTTTCGCTACCAGTTCGGTCAACGCCTTTATCGTCAGTTCCTTACCCGTTCCGGCATTCACGGTCTCGTTGCCCGAATAGTGGTTCATCAGGAACACGCACAGGTTCGCCAGATCGTCCACGTACAGGAACTCGCGAAGCGGACTGCCGTCGCCCCAGCAGGTCACCGTTGCTGCTCCACTCTCTTTGGCTTCGTGGAAACGGCGGATCAAGGCCGGCAACACATGGCTATGCTCGGGATGATAGTTGTCGTTCGGACCGTACAGGTTGGTCGGCATGACCGATATATAGTCTGTGCCGTACTGGCGGTTCAGAAACTCGCAGTATTTCAGTCCGCTTATCTTGGCGAGCGCATAGGCTTCGTTCGTCTTCTCCAGTTCGCCGGTTAGCAGACACGACTCAGGCATCGGTTGCGGAGCCAGACGCGGGTAGATACAGCTCGAACCAAGGAACTCCAGTTTCTTCACGCCGTTCTTCCATGCGGCATGGATCACGTTCATTTCCAATATCATGTTGTCGTACATGAAATCGGCGAGCGCACTCTGGTTAGCCACGATGCCGCCCACTTTGGCGGCTGCCAGAAAGACATATTCCGGCTTTTCCTGCGCAAAGAACTGTTCCACAGCCTCTTGGCGGCACAGGTCAAGTTCCTTGTGCGTGCGCGTAATAATATTGGTGTAACCTTGGCGTTGCAGCTCGCGAACGATCGCGCTTCCCACCATGCCTCTGTGTCCGGCTACGTAAATTTTCGAATTCTTCTCCATTGTCCTTCTTCTCAATTATCTTATTCCTACAAAATTACTATTATATTTCAACAATATTTCGTCTTATTACTGTCCATTTTAACTTGAATTACGCTATTATTACTATTGAATTTGAGTGTAATATAGCGATTACAAATTGAAACGAACATGTTTTTTATGTTTATATCTTTTAAATGATTTACACTCTTTGAGTTGTGTTAATGGATGATAAAAAATATTTAAAAGTTTACTTTTAAGGAGTTTTTAGCAACAATTGACACAAAAACGCAGTTTTAAATCATTTAAAAGTGTTTTGTTTGTTTTTTTCAATCTTTTTAGTGGACACTAATGATTTCGTCTATATTCTCGCTATATTTCTTCTAAATTGTCTCTTGATTTCCTCCTGATTCCAATATATGCTCAATATATGCTGAATATATGCTCAATATATGCTCATGCTGACGTCTATTTGTCCACACCCTTCTCAAGATACTCGGCAAGGTTCACTTTACGTATCTCAGCAGCGGCATCGTCTGCAGCCACTTTCTTCATATCGTGTCTTACCATCAGTTCCACCAGTTCCTCAAAGCTGGTGCTCTGCGGGTTCCAGCCGAGTTCTTTCTTGGCTTTCGTCGGGTCGCCGAGCAGGTTGACCACATCTGTCGGACGGTAGAAATCCGGACTCACCCGTACCACAATCTCGCCTTCCTTAATTGTCCATTGTCCATTGTCAATTGTCAATTTGGCCACTTTGCCTACTTCGTCAATCCCCTGCCCTTCCCAGCGAAGTTCGATACCTGCGTGGTGGAAAGCCAGTGTGGCGAACTCGCGAACGGTATGTTGTACGCCGGTAGCAATCACGAAGTCTTCGGGCGTCGGGTGTTGCAGGATGAGCCACATGCACTCCACGTAATCTCTGGCGTAGCCCCAGTCGCGAAGCGAATCCAGGTTGCCCAGATACAGACAGTCCTGTTTGCCTTGGGCGATACGGGCGGCGGCAAGTGTTATCTTGCGTGTCACGAAGGTCTCGCCGCGGCGTTCCGACTCGTGGTTGAACAGTATGCCCGAGCAGCAGAACATGTCATATGCTTCGCGGTACTCTTTGATAATCCAGTAGCCGTACAGTTTGGCGACGGCGTACGGGCTGTAGGGATGGAACGGAGTGTTCTCGTTCTGAGGCACTTCTTCCACTTTGCCGTACAGTTCGCTTGTCGATGCCTGGTATATCTTGCACTTCTTTTCCAAGTGGTTGGTGCGCACGGCTTCCAGTACGCGCAGCACGCCTACGGCATCCACGTCGGCGGTAAACTCCGGAGCGTCAAACGACACCTGCACATGGCTTTGTGCGGCGAGGTTGTACAGTTCGTCCGGTTGCACTTTGCCTACGAGTTTCACCAGCGACATCGAGTCGCTCATGTCGGCATAATGTAGGTGAAAATGGGGTTTGCCTTCCAGGTGGGCGATACGTTCGCGGTAATCGACCGAACTGCGTCGGATGATGCCGTGTACGTCATAACCCTTCTCTAATAGAAATTCGGCGAGATAGGATCCGTCTTGTCCGGTCACACCGGTTATCAAAGCTGTTTTCATATAGTATAATTTTTATCTTCTGAATCAGTTGACTTCATTTCAGCCTGCAAAATTACTGCTTTTTTTTGATATACACAAATTTGTATGCCATTTTCTTTGTTTTTATTCGGTTTTAGGTCATGGATGGGACGGGAGAGTTAGTTGCTTTCGACTTTCGACATTTGACTTTCGACTATGGAATCTGTTCTGTGGAGCGAAACGATATACAGAATGCCCAAGGAGCCGCGAATACACTGTGCCCGCGCGCGATCGTCCAGACAGACATTCTCGTAAAAAGGCAGATAGCCGTTGTTGTCAGAGAACTCCACTTCATCCTCTTCTCCGTCAAACAGCAGATTGAGATAGAGATTCCTGTCTCCCTCCAATTTATGCTTAGTCACTGTACAATACCGGACTTCGGCCTGATTGAATTCATGTCGCTTGTATTCAGCGGATTCACGGATTTTCAGCAATACACAAACGTTGAGAAAGAGCATCACATAAAAGCCGAGTGCGACAGCAACCGGTCTTCGTATTTTGGTCCAGAATATACACATCAAGCCCAATACGACGAAAACAGCACTCGCATATGCGAAAATATGTATCAGTTTCGTACCCAACGGGTCGTAAATCAACATCCCTTCGACAGGTTCGAAGAAATACAACGAGACGCAAATCAGCGCAGTAATGCCGAGCGCACCGAGGATAATGTTTCGCAGAGGTCCGGTAATTGGTTCCATAGTGGTCAAGGGCATGTCGTTAGCAGGTTGGCGCAGACCCATTCTTCGTCCATCCAGCCATAGACGGACACATATTGCCGGTCTTCCCAACACCAGTCTCCCGGATTGGTGCGGCAGAGCAGACGGCGTGTCTGAGGATCGGCGTCCAGCACATCGACGTTGCATTGCACTTTGAGTTTGTCGCCTACTCTCTTGCCATCCGATGCTTTGTACATCTTGATGGTTTGATTGCCGTAGTTGCGCGTGGCAAACGAGACAGAATCGGTCTTGATAATCGGATAGCGCATGCCGGCAAACGGGTCTTGGTAGCGCGAGACAGCGGGTATGGGTTCGCCGTCTTCGTCTTCGCCGACATAGATGCCGTCCATCTCGTCCAGACACCAGTAGCTAAGCACCACCCACCAACCATTATGGAGCGGATACAGTGAGCCTTGGAAAGCATAGCCCATATAGTCGAAGCAAAGTCCGAAAGCATTCTCTTCGCTGATGCCGTCGGGCAGGACGGTGAGTTCGCCCACGGGCACCGTTGTCCAGTAATAGACCTCGCGCGTGACATCCGAATCGGCATCCGGATCGGTAGCAATCAGGTCGCAGCCCAAGAGTTGGGTATCGCTGTTGTCCCATTCGTAGAGGTGTTCACGATCGACCCAGGAGCGGAACTTGGTCATATTGCCCTGTTTGTCAAAGTCGTAGCGGTTGCCCCATGTCCGGCCGTCAGCCACCCATTGATGAACGACAGCCCGTACGCCGACGGGCAGATCAAACAAGTCAATATCCTTATAATATTTTATTTCGCGTACGCGCACAGCCGCACACGTATAGCCGTCTTCGCTGGTATGCACATCCTCAATCATGTTGCCATAGCGGTCGTAGCGGATGCCGTAGTAGTCACTCTGTTCGCCGTTGGGTTTCCATTGCGAATAGCAGAACGTCGTGTCGCCGAACTCTTTCTCCGTATCATCGGGCATAGCGTTCTCTTTGCGCTGGGGAGGAAAGAGCTGGAGCGTCAGGTCTGCAAAGGCATCGACGGTATTATAGTCGGCATTGTAGGTCTCCAGGAACTGTATCTCGCCGTTCTCGTCGTAGGCATAGCGATAATGTGCCCAGAGACCGAACACGCACCCGCCCTGTTCGAAGAACGGATGGGTATATTCGTAGTACTCCGTCAGACGTCCCGATTTGTCGAACCGCCAGACGGTCTTGCCGTAGTTGTTGTAGTCATACTCAACAACTTCCGCCACGGGTCCGCGGAGTCCGAACCACGCCAAGTGGTCGTCGGGCACCGAGTCGCGAGGGACAGCCAGTTCCTGACAATGCACAATGGACAATGGACAAAGGACAAGGGACAAAGTACAAAGGACAAAGGACAAGGGACAATGTTTCATATATTTTCAGCTTTCAATTTTCAGTTTTCACTTTTCAATTTTTCAGTCGGAGGAATCCTATGCCGAAGCGACGGACGGCCTCTCGCTCAAGTTCTTCTCGTACGGACGGGTCGGCAATGCTGATGAGCGCCTTGGCACGATCGGCAAGGGGCAGATTCCGCAGATAGACGATACCATGCTCCGTCGCGATATACTGGGTCTGGAAACGCGTCGTGACCACACCTGCGCCGGGCGCCAGACGGGCGACGATCTTCGACTTGCCCTTACTGGTCATACTCGGCATGGCAATAAAGCACTTACCACCTTCCGACAAAGAGGCGCCGTACATAAAGTCGTGCTGGCCTCCTACGCCGGAGATAACGGTTTCGCCGACCGAGTCGGCACATATCTGGCCTGTAAGATCGATCTCGACGGCGGAGTTGATCGCCATCGCACGCGGGTTCTGACGTATGATTTGCGGGTCGTTGGTCCACGCCACGTCGCGGATGACGAAGTCGGGATTGCCATCGACAAAGTCATAAAGCCGTTTGGATCCCAAGATGAGGCTGCCGACGGACTTGCCGGGCAACACACGTTTCAAACTGTTGTCAATCACCCCACTCTCTATCAGCGGCAGCACACCGTCGGTGATTGCCTCGGTATGAAGTCCGAGATGCCGGTGTCCGCGCAGCGCATTGATGACGGCATTGGGAATACCGCCGACACCTATCTGGAGCGTTGCTCCGTCGGGTATCTGGGAAGCCACATAGTTGCCTATGCGTGTCTCGACCTCTGTCGGCACGGGCGTCGGCACCTCCACCAGAGGCACGTCGCCGCGGCATATGGCGGTCAGTTTGCTCACATGTATCACGGGGTCACCGAACGTACGCGGCATATACTTGTTGACCTGGGCTATAATTACCCGTGAGCACTCCGCACCGGAAAAGGCGATATCCGCCGAGATACCAAAAGTGCAGTAGCCCTCGTCGTCCGGCTCGCTGACATTCAGAAAGGTCACATCGACCGGTATCTGGCCGCTACGGAACAGAAAGGGCACTTCGCCAAGGAACGCGGGAATGGTATCGGCGACTCCCTCGCGCATGGCATTTCTGAGCGTGTTGGGCACAAAGATAGACAACGCACGGAATGAGTCAATCAGTTCGCGTTTGGCATACGGCGCATCCTCGGGATGGACGCCGAAGCCGGAGATAAGTTTCACGTCGCGCAACTCCGCCGCACGTTCCGTCAAGGCATTGAGCAGCACGGTAGGAATACTCGTACTACCCTGCACGACAATCGTGTCGCCGGATTTGACATGCTTCACCGCTTCGGCGGGACTGACGTAATGAACGGTATTCATCAAAGGGACAAGTTATTCGTTAGCAAAGTCTTCGTTAAACTTAGCCAGACGGCGATCCAGCTCGTCGTACTGGTCGTCGCGTATGGCGGAAGCACAGCCGCGCATACCTTCACGCGTAGCGCCGGTGCTCTTGAGCGCAATCGCCGACACGCCATAATATATCAGCTTGTTGACCAGTTTCTCGCCCGTCCAGTCCTTGTAGCCGAACGTGAAGAAGAAGCCGTCGCCCACGGGCAGATCGTCGTCCATGTCATAGACGATATGAAAGCCGTTGCGCAACATGATCTCCTTTATCTTCTGTGCGCGCCGTGCGTACTCTCGCGTATGCTCGACGTAGTTGATACGCCCTTCGCATGCCGCCTGCAGCATTGCCGCCATACCATGCTGGACAGAATGGCATACGCCGCTCGACATGGCATAGATGAAATAGTACACCAGCGCCTGCACGAATTGTCCGTTACATCCCAGACGTTTCGCCAAAGCGGGAAACACGCGGTGTGCCAGTTCGGGACCAATGGCGACGAAGGCGGCTCGCTGACCTGCATAACTGAACATCTTGGAGCATGATACAATCTGCACGCAGTTCTGGGTATAACGTGCAACGGTCGGCTGGTAAGGCGGCTGATAAGGGGTTCCCCTACCCTTGTCGCGGAAATCCATATTGAAGTACGCCAGATCCTCCAGGACGATGACATCGTACTGCGTTGCCAGTTCGCCGATTATCTGCAGTTCCTCGTCCGTGAGGCACATCCATGTCGGGTTGTTGGGATTGGAATAGAGCACGGCGGCAATGCGTCCGGTACGCAGATGACGCTCCAATTCGCTGCGCAGCTTCACGCCGCGACAGTTCGCCAGTTCAAAGGACTCGATCTTCGTTCCGATGACGCGGCATTGCATCTTATGCACCGCGAAACACGGATCGACAAACAGCACGGTGTTCTTCTTCTCGTCGATCTGCGAAATGAGCATGTTCAGCGCAAAAGAGGCCTGCATGGATCCCACGGTAGGGATGATACAGTCGTCCGGCCTGTCGATATCGGCAAAGGCACGCAGGAACTCGGCTCCCCAGTGCTTCACCTCCGGGATGCCATTGATATTGGGATAATGGGCAGCACATCCGCCCAACAGGGCTTTGTACTCCGCCTCGATACCTATCTGCTCAGCCTGCAAGCCCGGCTCACCGATCTCCATGTGGACAAACTCCACTCCCGTGACACGCTCAATATCCTTGACCACTCCGACCAACTGGCGGATGGAAGCTGTGCCCAACTCATGATAGTTGCGCAGACCGAACTGTATGCAAACAGAGTCAACTTGATTCTTATCTAACGGAAAATTCATTTCTTTGCATTTTTATATCCTGTTTCTACCGCAGCAATATTGCTTGCTACCACCTGTTCGCCCTTGCGGGCAAAAACGCGACGTACGCCGTCGATCATCTTGTCGTGCTCGATACCCAGCGCCGGAATAGCGGCTCCGAGCAGTACCATGTTGGCCGCCTGCGCCGGTGCACCCGCCTCCTTGGCCAGTTGCTCAACGTCCAGCAGCACATGGTTCGGATAACTCACTATACGTGCCAAGACAGCCTCCTGATCCGGATAGTCCGGGATATTGACAAAGGCATTGCGCGCCGTGACAATCCATCCGTCCGGCTTGAGATACTGGACGTAACGTAGCGCCTCCATCGGCTCGAGGGAGATAATCAGATCGGCTCCGCCCATCGGAATGAGGTCGCTCATAATAGGTTCGGACGACAGGCGCAGATTGGACTGCACGTCTCCGCCCCGCTGTGACATGCCGTGCACCTCCGCCTGCTTGAGATATAGATTCTCTCGCAGCGCCGCTTCGCCTATAACCGTGGCTATCGACAGGATGCCCTGTCCGCCCACTCCGGCTAAAATAATATCTTTTTTCATTGTTTTTTCGCTTTAAGATGACGTTTTAATGTTTGGATGCACTCGCGACGTGCGATCACGATGGATGTGCCTGCGTAGTTGATTTCCTCGCGCAGCACCTGCTTGATCTCCTCCATGTTCTTCGGCAACGGAACGACCACCCTCACATGTTCGGGCGGGACACCCACGCCGGTGCATATCTGCTCCAGACGTCCTGTTCCCGCAGAGTCCTGTCCGCCGGTCATACCGGTTGTCAGGTTATCGGAGATGAGTACCACGACATTGGCATTGGCATTCACGCAGTCCAGCAGCCCCGTTATGCCCGAATGGGTAAACGTGCTGTCGCCGATAACGGCTATCGACGGATGCTGTCCGGCATCGGCGGCTCCCTTGGCCATCGTGACCGAAGCACCCATCTCCACACAGGCATGGATAGCATGGAAAGGCGACAAAGCGCCGAGCGTATAGCACCCTATGTCGCCGAAGATACGGGGCGACGGATATTCACGTGCCACCTCGTTAAGGGCGGCATACATATCGCGGTGGCCGCATCCTTGGCACAAGGCAGGCGGACGGCCTGCAACCAACGGTTCTTTCTCTCGCACGGGAAGAGGCTCCAGACCAATTGCCTGACGCACGCTATCGGGCGACAGTTCGCCCATACGCGGCAGATCGCCCGCGAGACGGCCTTTGATGCGCACGTCGGAAGGCACCAGACCTTGCAGCAGTTCTTCCACCACAGGCTGTCCCTCTTCAATAACCAGAATCTCTTTCGCACCGTCCCGAACCATCTGGTCGATGAGCGCCACCGGCAACGGATATTGCGTGATGCGCAGGATAGAGCAGCCCATCTGTGGCTGATAGTTCTCCATGAGATAGTTGTAGGCTATACCTGTCGTCAGTATGGCGCGTTCGGGTTTGGCACCGCGTGTATAACTGTTGTGGCCTGCCGTCTCGCTCTCGCGCACAAAGACCGGCTGCGCCGCCACCAGTTCGGCATAGTTGCGTTTGGCAAATGCGGGCAACAAGATAAAATGATTTACATCGCCGGGCATCGACATCTTGTTCTGCGGCTTCGGACGGTCTGTCGTCTCCACGACGGCGCGGCTGTGTGCCATACGTGTCGTGACGCGCATGAGAACGGGCGTCCTAAGCCGTTCGCTCAGCTCGAAGCCGTATGCCGTCATGTCGTACGCCTCTTGCTGGTTGCCGGGTTCCAGACACGGAATCATGGCAAACTTGGCATAGAAGCGCGAGTCCTGCTCGTTCTGGCTGGAGTGCATCGAAGGGTCGTCGGCAGCCACGACGATCAGACCGCCGTTCACACCAGTGATAGCGGCGTTCATAAAGGCATCAGCGCATACATTCATACCCACATGTTTCATACAGACAAGCGCCCGTTTGCCCATATACGACATGCCGAGCGCCGCCTCCATCGCTGTCTTCTCGTTCGTTGCCCAACGGCAATGAATAGGCTCGGTCGACGGCTGACGGCTGACAGCCAACTGGATGTACTCGGTGATCTCCGTCGAAGGTGTACCCGGATAAGCATAGACACCACTCAGTCCGGCATCCATGGCTCCTTGGGCTATCGCCTCGTCTCCCAAAAGCAAATGTTTCATTATATTATGATATTTTCAAAAGTCCACTTATCCGGCTCCGGAGCCTACTCCGGTTTTAGAATCCAAAACTCAAGCCGCAGGTCACGGTGAAGTTCTTGCCCTGCATGTACACTGGCGAGTATTTATTTAAATAATACGACTCCAGCGCCGCCCCACTCAACTCCTTGGACGTACCGTCGGCATTCCATCCGCGGTCTTCGCCCAGCACGCGTGCGCTACTCGGCGAGAACGAACGGGCGTTGTTGTACGTCAGATCAACATGGGCGTAGCAGTTCTGGAAGATCTCATAGATCGCCTTGAAGCGCACCTCGTCGTTCTGCCAGATACGCTCAGAGAAAGGTTTTTGGGCAATAATCGGGTTGTCGGTGCTCTTCGTGCCCGCTATATACGCACGCATATATTCGTACGCGCGATACTTGGTGTTGCACAAATAGTCGAGCGACAGCCGCAGACCGCGCACCGGACGATACGACAAGCCGACATAGATTGACTGAGCGTTGTCGCCCATGTAATGACCCATGTTATAACTGTTGGATGTATAATTAAGCACGTTTATCGAGTGCGTATAACAAGCGATATACGAACGCATGAACTCGCCCTTCAAGCTCAGTCCACGCACCGGCCATCCGCTCCAGTTGAAGCCGACAAGATACGACACGGGGTTATGATTCGGATCCGAGGGTTTCAGCCGCGCAAGCTTGAACTCGTCCAGATAGAACGAGCCATACAGACGCAGGTGGTCGGTCGGACGGACGGTAATGGAAGCAAAGGCCTGTGAGTTCTGGTTCTCAGAGTTGACACCCTTGGTCAGCAGGTGATCCAGCGACTTGAAGAAAGCAACGGGAATGAAGTAAGCCGCCTGCACGTTGCGCTCGGCATAGACGATCGAGTTACCAAACGAGAACTGCACGTATTTGCAAGGCATGAAGGTGAACATATTCGCTGCCATGAACTTGTTGGCAGGACGGTATTCACGCTGTGTGACGCCCTCCTTGTCCACTTCGGTATAGAAATAACTCGAATCAATCACGTTGCTCACGAGCCATGCGTGGAAATAGTCGAACTGAAACCACTTGCAGGGCGTCAGTTGCAGCGTCAGCATCGGCACGGCAGGATTGTGCCCGGACAGGATATTTGAACAATGCTGTGCGTCGCCCCACTGGATGCGGTCGCGCTGCACACCAATCGAACCCCATTTGGCATACAAGCTAATGCCACCGCGCGAATCGGAGAAATCGCCGCCGTACTCCGCCTCTTTGTACTGCACACCGGGCAGGTCGTTCAGGTAGAGCGGCTTGGTGATACGTGCTCCGTCACGCTGGGCAGCCGTCGTCGGGAAATAGGCGGTATTCAGATAGCCGGTACCTTTCCACGAGTTGTCGCGTATCGAACCCCATATGCTCACATGATGAGCGATATCCATCTGTATCTCAGCGCCGTACCAGCGCTTAGTGATCATTCCTTTCTTCTGTGCATACAGATCCATGCCAAGTATCGGCCTGACACGCAGTTTGAACAAGTTGTCCTTGGTCTTCAGGTGCAGCGACGGATCGACGAGCGACAGGTTGAAGTCGCATTTGTACTTCGCCAATTTGGCGGAATCGGTCTTTGGGTTGTTCGAGCGCCACTGGCACACGTTCTCATGGCCGTACAGCTTGTAGTCGGGCAAGGTGTCCAACTCAAGGGCAAAGTCCTGCAGATAGAAATCCAGATCTTCCCGCTGACGCTTGGTCAGCAACGAGTCACGCTGTTGTGCCTCATGCAACTTGCCGGCGATATATGTACGTGTATAGGGCTTGATAGCCGAATTGGTCTGGATAATGCCGTCGGTCGTCAGTTCTTCGATGAAATCGTATATCTCGGTGTATTCCAGCGAGACGGGAATGTTCTGCGCCCGGCAGATTGGAAATTGAAAGTTGAAAATTGAAAGGATCAAAAGCCCCCTCAATAAAGTACTGTGTTTCATTACGCCTTTCACCTGTTATTTTCCGTATTGTGCATTCAGTCCGCGTACCACTTCCTCCGTGATGTCATATGCCGGCGTCACGGAATAGAGGATGTTGTCCTTTATCTCGCTCAGGTTGCAGAAAATCATCTCATAGCGTCCGTCGGCGTTATATACGCGCAAGAAGTCGTTGACGCGTTTGTTCAGTATTTTCGCCTGTTTCTGCAGTTCGGCCTCGTTCTGGCGTGCCAGTTTCTCCTCCATTTCAGCCAGTTCCTGTTGGGCGGCCTGCAGTTTCTTCTCCAACTCGGCACGCTGGCGATTGAAGCTCTCCTCCGACTCTATCTGTCCCGACTGCGCACGCTGGATCAGGTCTTTCTCCTGAGCAGCAAGCGACTGCTGCAGGGCGTTGTAGCGGTCCACGAGCTGTTTGCGCGACTTCTCCGCCATGGCATTCAGACGCGCATTGGCGTCTATCACGAAACGGTATTCCGTGTTCAGTTTGTCCATGTTGACATAGGCAATAGGCAACTTCGGTCGGCGGATCACTTCCGGAGTCGGCTCTTCGGCATCCAGGAGCGAGTCGCTGTATGCCGCCGTGTCAATGACTGCCAGCGCCGTCGTGTCAAACGGTGTGTACTCATACGAATAGTCTGTAGTGACCGGACCGGCCTCTTTCAGACGGGTGAACAACAATACGACCAAAACGGTCAGCGTGATAACGGCAACGCCAAGAACGGCATTGATAATGGTTTGAGTCTTGTTCATTGTTATAGATTTTTTATGTTTATTTTCTTCTTGTCAGTTTGTCTCGCCTCGCGATCCTGCGAAGTGGCACAGCGGATGCCATCCTGTTTCATTCGGCGGTTTCCGGCAATATGTTCCGAACGGAAACGATGATCCTTGCGGAAGATAACTCCCACACTCAACAGCAACATTGCCGCCGCCACAATTCCTATGACCAGCAATACATCCAACGGGCAAATATCCCATTATTTTTCAATTCTGGGTGCAAATTTACTACATTTTTTTGGAATATACAAGGATTTAACGATAAAAATCAAATTTATTTGAAGTTTTAGCGGAAAAGCCTTGTTGTTCGCACGAGAGTGCGAACGAAAATTCGGTGGGATCCTGTTAGAATAATAGGGAGGACCGAAGGTACAAAAAAATAGTAGTAAATTTTGTCAAAAAGACCGCCGGTTGACAAAAATTCGATAGCCTACTTCGCAGTTGATGCACTCATGGTGCTGGCAGTAGTTCTGATAGAGGTGCAACAGCGCCTGCGAGTCAGCGGCA
Source organism: Paludibacteraceae bacterium (assembly GCA_017425065.1). Taxonomy (GTDB): domain Bacteria; phylum Bacteroidota; class Bacteroidia; order Bacteroidales; family Paludibacteraceae; genus Colicola. The sequence goes on along the minus strand of JAFPJV010000076.1, from coordinate 3,124 downwards.
TTGCGGACAGTCTGTCCCAACATGCGCCATTGACGGACGATGCTGTTGTTCTCTGCCGCAATCTGTTCCATCAGTTGGATGGACGATTCTATCATCTGTGGGTTGTATGCATAGCGGTAGGGCAAAACGGTATTAATCAGCAGGATATCTATCGAATCGCGGCTCATACCCTCCTGCGCAAACAGGGCGGCAAGCGAATGGATATCAGGCGCATCTATCACGCGGCTGAATAGAAATTCAGAACGACACAACAAATTGGCAAACTGACGGATACGGCGTTCAGGACTGTTCTGCGGACGGATACGTCCCAGTTTCCACAAGCTGCCGTCAATGGGTGTCAGCGAGAATTTTGTCCGCAGAAAATCATACTCGCGCGCCATCTGTTCGTCCCATATCGGCAGGCCGGACTGCCCAAGCAGCATAGCTGTCACCTGAAAGAGGCTGTCGCGATGTTTGCGGATAGCGGACAGCGGCGTAGCAATCGCCAATTCCTCGAACGGCACGCTGTTGGTATGAAAGCCGAAGTTGCGCGCCAGCGAGATATAGAACGCATGTTCCCAACTGCCCTCTGTGATCTCTAACAGCCGGTTGATCGACGCACGTTTGCAATCCAGCCGTTTGCGCAGCAACAGACGTCGCCATCCGTCAGTCAGCAGTTGCGGGTCGTCCAGCAGCTGTTGCGCACAGCCGATACGTTGTCCGGCACTGTCCATGCGCATCGCATCAGCCAACAAACCGCTCAAGTAGTCACGGTCGCCGGGATACTGCAACGCACATTGCGGGATAGGCTCGCCTTTGGAATTGAACACCTCTTTGTCGGCATCCCGCACAACGTGCAGGATAACATTGTCATATGCGGGATCAAGGTGATGGCGGTGTCGGTACCAGTCGCTCGAACGCACATGGATCTCGATGTTTCCCGCCCACTCGCGGTCGCCGATGCGGACGCGCGCATGGCTGTAATCCGGCCCGGCATCGCGGTTGTGGCTGCCTACGGAAATAATTCCGAGCGGACGGCCGTCGGTGGTCTGTTGCGCAAAATCTGCCCACAGACAACGTTCCCAAATATAATGCAGCAGGATCTCCGGCATGAAACAGACGGCGTTATCTGGACAACACCTCTTTTATCCGGCGCATGGCTTCCCGTATCTCGTCCGTCGAGATGGCATAGGAGAGACGGATACACTCCGGGCAACCGAAAGCGGAGCCGGACACAACTGCCACATGCGCTTCTTCCAACAGACGTTCCGCCACCTCGTCACCCGTGCCGATAGCTCGTACATCCGGGAACAAGTAGAACGCACCCTGCGGCTCGCGAAAACGGAAACCGGGTATTTCGGCAGCCAGACGGCATATCAGTTCGCGACGTTCGTCAAACGTCCGGCGCATGGCTTCCACGCAGTCCTGCGAACCGGTCAGAGCGGCTTCTGCGGCTTTCTGTGCAACCATCGTGGCGCAGGTCAGCTGTTGTCCTTGCAGACGCGTACAAGCGGCAATGAAGTCGCGGTTCTTGCAGAGCAGCCACCCTACCCTATAGCCCGTCATGGCATAAGCTTTGCTCACGCCGTTGATGATGACGAGACGGTCGGCTATTTCAGGAAAACAAGCCATGCTCGGCGCTTCGGTCGAGTGGCTCGACCCCCGAGAAGCTGAGCCATATACCAGGCTGTTGTATATCTCGTCGGAGATAATGGCAACGTCAGGATATTCGCGCACCACGGCAACTATATCGGCTAACTGTTCGTGCGAATAGACGCTGCCCGTCGGGTTGTTCGGCGAACAGAGGATGAGCATTCGCGTCTTCGCACTTAGCGCGCCGCGCAGTTGCTCGGGCGTCAAGCAGTAGTTGTCCTCAAAGTTTGTCCTGACGGGCACTACCACGCCTTCTGCTATCTTGACCATCTCGCCGTAGCTCACCCAACTCGGCATTGGTATGATCACTTCGTCGCCCGGGTTGATAATGGCCTGAATGGCATCAAAGATAGCCATCTTCGCACCAACGGAAACCAGCACGTCATTTGCTTCATAGCCGGTCGAGTGGTTTGACACCCGGTCAAGTTTTTCGGAACTATATGATGCAGCAACGGCTTCGCGCAGCGACGAGATGCCCGGAACGGGTCCGTAATGCGACCAGTGGTTGTCGATAGCTTCTTGTGCGGCACGCCGGACTGTTTCCGGTGTGTCCATGTCGGGTTCGCCGAGCGACATACTGATCACGTCTATTCCTTCGGCTTTCATAGCCTTTGCACGTGCCGCCATCTGCAAACTCTGCGAAGCGGCAATCCTCTTTACTCGTCCTGATATCTGCATATTCTACAATTTTGGCCGCAAAGGTACTGCTTTTTTTGCATTTATGCAATAGTTTGAGCGTTTATTTTGAATTTTAATCGGTAATTTGGCGTAAACCAATCGGGGAAACGTTCTGAACTACCATTTTTATTGTTGAGTAGGCATCTTGTTTTTTAGTTCATCCAACGATTTCTGAAGTTTGTCTATTTTTTCCATCACTTCATCATTGTTATCCGCCACCATAGCATCAACAAAAATAGAATTAATGAATGACATACCAATAATACCTCCCAAAATCAGTAAAGCACAGAAATACAGACGAATAAACTCTGCCGTAACGGATGAAGCACCATAATATTCTGCCAATACATTCGGAATCTCATACCACCCTTCTACTGTACATATTTGGAAAACGGCATAAATAGACCGTAGCGGCGTTTGGAAATGCTCGGGATCTGCTTCTTTAAAAAGACTACAGTTCAACAATCCGAAAATAACAATAATCACAAAGAAACTCAGCAGAATAGCATATGATTCCTTCATTGCGACCTTGAAGCCTTGAACCACTTTCGTGAAATTTGGGAAGAAATGGAGCACTCGAAAAAAACGAAGCACACGCAATAACCGAAATATCAATAAGATAGACAGACCTGCATAATCATTGGGAATAAATAATGCCGCAACGGATGGTAATGATAAAATGACTAATGTGCCATCCAATTTGTTCCAGCCGTCTTTCCAATATTCCCTTATGCCCATTTCCCTTTGCTTAATAATCATTTCGATTAAGAAGATCAGTGTACAGGTTAGGTCTAATATGCCTATATAGACATTT
>JAFPJV010000075.1 GCA_017425065.1 Paludibacteraceae bacterium | reverse complement strand
GTGCCCCCTGCTCGTACTTTTGCGTTCCCCATCCGCAAAAGAACGTTTTTGATTGAGTACATTCCGCCAATACGAAAAGATAAAAAAGGCGGGCAAGAAAAAGGCACGGAGGGATCGCCCATATATGGTCGATACAAAGGGGGAAAATGCAGCAGAGATTGCCCATGTATGGTCGATGCAAGAAAAGAGACAATAGAAGGGCAACATGCCGACTAATAGTCGGCGCAACACGAAGAATCCGGCATTAAATGCCAGGAAAATGGACGAAGAGGGAGAGAGACAAGGGAAATACAAAGAGAAACTCCGCGCTGTCACGCGGAGCGGGGAACGAACTTTAAGATCGCCCATGTATGGTCGATGCAAAAGGGAGGAGAGACATCCCCCGGCCCCTTCTCAGAAGGGGAGATAGAAAATCGCCCATGTATGGTCGATGCAAAGGGGAAAAGGAGCAGAGATCGCCCATGTATGGTCGATACAAAAAAGGAAAAAATGCAGGTTTTTTGCAAAATAATTTGCATGTATGCAAAAAAAGCAGTAATTTTGTGCCGAAATTGCTGGAGTATGCCGCAACGGGAACAGAAGGGAACGGAAACATGGGAGCCGAAGGGAACTGAATCGGGGGGAACGGAAGGGAACCAAAACGGGGGAATGAAAGAGAACTGAAAAAGGAACGGAAAGAGCAGATATAAAGGAAGAAGCAGATATAAAGGAAGATGCAGAAAAAATTAAAGGAAGGAGCAGAAATAAAAGAAGATGCAGAAATTTGAAGATGTCATGCGGGAAGTGCGTCAGGGACATTTGGCGCCGATCTATATGTTGTGCGGCGAAGAACCGTACTACATCGATCAGGTGTGCGAATGGATCGAAGAACATGTGCTGGACGAAGCGGCACGTGCATTTGACCAGACGGTGGTCTATGGCCGTGACCTGCCTGGTGCAGACATCTCGACAGCCATCGGTGCGGCTCGCGGATTTGCGATGATGGGCGGACGGAAAGTGGTGATTATCAAAGAGGCACAGACCATCCGGAAATGGGAAGCCCTCGGACAATATGCCGACAACCCGCAACCGGACACGGTATTGGTGGTGTGCTACAAATACGGTTCGCCGGACAAACGGCAACAATGGTGGAAGAAACTGGCGGCAGCCGACGCCGTAATGATGCAGAGCGACAAACTGCGTGACTATCAGGTGGAACGCTGGATAAGCGACTATCTGAAAGCCATCAGCAGTCAGCCTTCAGCCGTCAGCGGTCAGTCAGCAGCCATCAGCTTTGCGCCGAACGTGGCACGCATATTGGCCGACAGCCTCGGAACAGACCTGAGTGCGATAGTAAGTGCCGTAAAGAAACTGATTGACGGCCGTCCGGAAGGCGTGAACGTGATAGACGCGGCGTTGGTGGAACGAAACATAGGCATCTCGAAGGATTACAACGTGTTTGAGTTGCAAGACGCGCTGATAAAAGGCGACGTGATGAAAGCCAACCGTATCACGCAGTATTTTGCGTCGAGCAAAGACCACCCGATTATCAAGGAACTGGGCATATTGTACAACTTCTTCCAGACGCTGATGATGTACCACTACCTGCCGGACAAGTCGGAACGAGTCGCCGCACAACAGCTGGGATTGAACCCGTATTTCGTGAAAGACTATGCCGCCGCGGCACGCAGATACCCGGCGGGAAAGACATTCAAGATCATCGGGTATTTCCGCGAGACAGATGCGCGGTCGAAAGGTATCAACAACCCGTCGGCAACGGATGCGGATCTGTGGAAAGAGCTGATATACAAAATAATGCATTGACCTGGGCGGATTTGAAGATTTGAAAAATTAGAAGATTAGAAGATTCGAAGATTAATATTTGATAATTAGTCTTATTGCGATAAAATAAGAAAAAAACATAAAAAATACCTTTGAATATTCAATAATAATATTTGATTAAAAATTAAGAATTAATATGGAAAGTTTGTGGATGGTAATTGTTGCCGCGCTGGTGCCAGTGGTGTTCCTATTCGGCTATATCTGGTACAAAGACATCAAGCAACCTGAACCGCTGAAATGGCTGCTGAAAGGACTGCTTTACGGCGTGGTTTCCACGCTGATCGTGTTGTTGGTGGTAGGACCGATGCCCGAGATAGAGGTGACAGGTCCGGGCACGGCTTTCCTGAAAGCCTTTCTGGAAGCCGCTATGCCTGAAGAGGCTGCCAAACTGCTGATGCTGTGGTTGTTGCTACGGAAAAACCCGTACTTCGACGAACGGTTGGACGGCATCGTCTATGCGGCGTGCGTGGGACTCGGCTTTGCCGGACTGGAGAACATCCTGTACCTGATAGGCGGCATGACGGACGGCAGCTGGATTTCGATCGGTATCTCGCGTGCGATATTTGCCGTGCCGGGACATTTCTTCTTCGGAACGCTGATGGGCTATTTCTTCGCGAAGGCGTGGTTTGACGTCGCAAGCAGCAAGGGATGGAACATGTTTCTGGCATGGCTTGTGCCGATGATAGCACACGGGATATACGACGGCATACTGTTCTCGATGCAGACGGTGGAAGAGTGGGTTGCCGGCGTGCTGTTTATCGTATTCCTGGTGTTCTTCGGATTTATCCGCCGCAGGAGCGTGAAAGCCATCAAAAGACTGCAAACAGAATTTAAAAACGAGATAGTATGAAAAAGATTTTCGTATGCCTGATGATGGCTATGGCGGTTGTGGGACTCAACAGCTGCCAAAACAAAAAAGCGTGTGAACAAGAATGCCAACGCGAGTGCAGCCAGGAAGGCGAGCACAAGTGCGAACATTGCAAACAACATGAACAGATGAACAAGACGGACATTGTGCTGGAAGCAATCCAGACGCGTGTGTCGGTGCGCCAATTCACCGGCGAGAAACTGAGCGATGAGCAGATAGAAAAGCTGCTTCGTGCCGCTATGGCCGCTCCGAGTGCGATGAACAAACAGCCGTGGCAGTTTGTAGTAATTACCAACGAAGAGCTGCTGGCCAAGATAGGCGAGCAGATGCCTAACAGCCGTTGCCAGAACAAACCCGGTTGCGCCATCGTGCCCTGCGGCGACATGAGCAAGACGCTGGAAGGTGCAGGTCGCGACTTCTGGGTGGACGACCTGTCGGCCGCTACGGAGAACCTGCTGCTGGCAGCCCATGCAATGGGACTCGGCGCCTGCTGGACGGGCGTTCATCCGAACATGGAACGCGTGAGCGACGTGCAGAAACTGCTCGGACTGGATGAGCAGATTGTGCCGCTATGTATCATTCCGGTAGGCGTGCCCGCCGAGCAGCCGGAAGTGAAACAGAAATTTAACGAAGAAAACGTACGATACATTAAATAATGAATTATTTGTTTACGTCAGAGTCGGTGTCGGAAGGACACCCTGACAAAGTGAGCGACCAGATATCCGATGCGATATTGGACAATATTCTGGCGCTGGACGAGAATGCCCATGTGGCGTGTGAGACGCTGTGCACAACAGGTCAGGTGGTGGTGGCAGGCGAAGTGAGTTGCGAGCACTACGTGGATATCCAGCAGATTGCCCGCCGGACGATTGCCGAGATAGGTTACACGAAGTCGGAATACAAGTTCGAAGCGGAGAGTTGCGGCATCCTGACAGCACTTCATGCGCAGTCGGCCGACATCAATATGGGTGTTAGTCGCGAGAAGGAAGAAGAACAGGGCGCCGGCGACCAAGGCATGATGTTCGGATACGCCACAGACGAGACGGACAACTTCATGCCGTTGACGCTGGATCTGGCACACACGTTGGTTTATACGCTGGCGCGTATCCGCAAAGAAGGCAAGCAGATGCGGTATCTGCGTCCCGACTCGAAGAGCCAGGTGACGATAGAATACAACGAACGGAACGAGCCTGTGCGGATCGATACCATCGTGCTGTCCACACAACATGACGAAGAAGCACAAAGTGACAAAGGACAAAGTACAACGGTCACTCCGGATTTGATCAAACGTGACGTCATTGATATCCTGTTGCCGCGCGTCGCTACGCGTGACTCGCGCTATACGAAACTGCTGCACGAGTTTCTGGCGGACAAAAACGCCAAACTGCTGGTGAATCCGACGGGCAAGTTCGTGATCGGCGGTCCGCACGGCGACACGGGACTGACAGGAAGGAAGATCATCGTGGATACGTACGGCGGACGCGGTGCGCACGGCGGTGGTGCTTTCTCGGGCAAGGACCCGTCGAAAGTGGATCGTTCGGCAGCCTATGCGGCTCGCTGGATTGCCAAGAACCTGGTGGCAGCCGGCGTAGCACGGGAGGTACTGGTGCAAGTCAGTTATGCAATAGGTGTCGCCAAACCGGTGTCGCTCTACGTGCAGACCTACGGCACCGCCAACGTGGCGATGTCGGACGCCGAGATAGCCAAGAAAGTGCAGGAACTGTTCGACCTGTCGCCGGCAGCCATCATCCGTGCGCTGAAGCTGAAGCAGCCGATGTACGAAGAGGCAGCGCGCTACGGGCATATGGGACGTACGCCGGAAGTGGTGGAGAAGACCTTCCTGGACGAGAACGGACAGGAGTTCCGGCGCGAAGTGGAACTGTTCACGTGGGAGAAAACAGACAAGGTAGAGGCTGTAAAACAAGCATTTGGACTATAAATGAAAACGGAACACAAACGAAGCCTGTTGGTTGCCGCAATAGTAGTTGCCGGCGTGCTGCTTGACCAGGCGGTGAAGATGTACATTGTGAGTCATTTCCAGTTGTACGAAGACCGCCCGATAACCAGTTGGTTTCATATATGTTATATCCTGAACGACGGCATGGCGTTTGGCGTAGAATGGTTCGACAAACTGGCGCTGACGCTGTTTCGCATGGTGGCCGTCGGGCTGCTGGGCTGGTACTTGCATGTGCTGATCAACAAGAAGCCGGCACGCACGTCGTATCTGGTGACGATCGCCTTTGTGACCGCCGGTGCGATAGGCAATATATTGGACTGCGTGTTCTATGGCCCGCTGTTCCAGAACGGGCAATGGATGTACGGCAAAGTGGTGGATATGCTCTATTTCCCGCTGATACGCAACGGCGCCGGCGAGGTGCTGTTCTTCCGACCGGTGTTCAACGTAGCCGACTCGTATATCACCTGTGCGGTGATAGTGATCATATTGTTCTTTACCAAGGATCTCAACTCGTCTCTCGAAAAAGAGACGAAATTTGAAGATTCGAAGATTTGAAAATTTGAAGATTTGGAGATTGAAAGGGGTGAAAGCCATATTGCCATTTTTCCTGATTGCACTTTTGTGCTTGTCGGGTTGCAGACCGAAAGAAGTGCTGTCATCGCGCGAGATGCGTGACTTGCTGTATGACTTGCACCGCGTAGATGGCATGGTGGATGCGTCGAACATGGATTGGGGATATGACGAGGTGCTGGCACGCTATTATCAGCACGTACTGGACAAACACGGCGTGACACAGGCGCAGTTTGATTCGTCGCTCGTGTGGTACACCGACAACCCGGCGCTGTTTGACAAAATCTATCCCAAGGTGCTGGCACGGCTGGATGAAGACGTGGCTTATTGGAGCAATGTTCAAGCTGCCGAACAGCGTCGTCAGGCCTTGTTCAAGGAACGCTGGTTCGGAGCGATGCCGTACGAATGGCAGGTGGTGATGTACTACATGCAAGATACCGTTCCGGAGCGTCTTTTGCCGCTAAATGAGCCGGTTCCGGCCGATTGGTTGCTGGAAATGCGCCCAAAAATGCAAAAAAATGCAAAAATATTTGTGTATGTGAAAAAAAAGTAGTAATTTTGCAGCCGTTTTGCGTGTGTAGTACACGCGGACGCAAGAAAAACATATTATAAACCGCCGTGCTGGGCAGTGTGTTGAAGTACAAAGTGACAAAGTACAAAGTACAAAGGAACATTGTGTGAAGTAACCGTAAAGATGTCTGTCGGCCCGGTCAAAAAAACAAACAAATTAATGGAATTTAACAGTTACAAGACAGTGTCCCTGAACAAGGCAACCGTTGACAAACAATGGGTTGTAGTGGACGCTGAAGGCCAGATTTTAGGCCGCATGTGTACGAAGGTAGCCAAGTTGCTACGCGGAAAGTACAAACCGTCGTTCACTCCGAATGTGGACTGCGGCGACAACGTGATTATTATCAATGCCGAC
>JAFPJV010000074.1 GCA_017425065.1 Paludibacteraceae bacterium | reverse complement strand
TAGTTGGGAGATTAAACAAGTCAACACCGATGAGAACATTGTGGAAGTTGATTCTATCATTAACCAAGGCCAGATAACCATCCGGAAAGGTCAGGTCGAGGACGGCTATACCAAGTATCCCTACACCGAGAATTTCCTCTCCATCAACGGCGGCGAATACGAAGGTGTGATCCTCATCGAGAATGGCATGATCAACCTATGTAAAGAGGACGGATTTAACCGCCAGGATATGGAGTACAATTTCGAATACACCGTTTCTTTCCCTGCAGACAACAAGATGGAGTGGAGCTATGACTGGAAAGGCGCCCACACCCGCGGCGGTGTCACCCACCAAGACCATCGAACCGTAAAAGCTATCTTTACCAAGCAATGATGAAAAAACTATTCTTTGCGCTTGCTGTTTGCTGCGGACTGCTGACGGCTTGCAAACCGGGCAATGAACCGACTCAAGATCCTACGCTGCCGACTATAAGCCGTGATTTCGATGCGACGGTTCAGTGGTTCGGTGTTGCGGTGAAGCAGTCCCATCCGTTGATTCAGCAGGCATGGAATGCTGACGCAGATCCCGCGGAGTTCAACCTGCTGCTGGTCAGCGAGGATAAGAGCCGTATCTCGCAGATTAAGCCTGATGGTACCTCCAAAGAGTGGAAGAAAGCCGATTGGCCCGATGAGATCCAAAGCCAAGTGGGGCAGATGAACTCGTTTGCCTTCGCCTATGTCGATGGCAGGTATTATACGCTCATCTGGTGCAATTTCACGATGCTGGACCAAATGGCGGAGGTTCTGCGTGCGGAAGGCCGGACCTATACGGACAAAGATATTTTCTTCGATTTGCTCATTTTGTTCTATCATGAGAGTTTCCATCAGTTCGTACAAAGCCCAAAGAAAGATTGGGGGAAGGCGAGCGAGGCCTATAACCGCGACCAGACCTATCCGATGGAGTACGAACCGCGTATCTATCGCAAGTTAGCCCTCATTGCGCTCAAGAACGCATGGGAAGATGAGTCCAAGAAAGCAGCCTGCTATGCGCGTGCCAAATATTGGACAGCCAAGTACGAGAAGAGCTATCCGCAAGAAGCGGCAGGCATCAAGAGTACCGATATCGATGAAGCAACAGCCGAGTATTTCGCACGGTACATCGTGCATAACGCTTTTCCGGAGTCTGTTCCGCTCCTCTACGACATTGACACTTACAATCTCGGACGAGATCTGGACGCGGAGAGCTATATGAGTTCGGTAGCCGTCCAGCTCCTGCATCGCGAAGGACGCATGACAGAAGCCATCGGCGCTTTCAAATCGCAGATGATGACACCGATCAACGTGCTGCTCAAAGACGTGGAGGTGCCTGCTAATTACGACGAGAGCCAGGACGCGCAGGATAGTATCCGTATTCGTCAGGCTACTGAGAAAATCAGCGGTGAAGAGAGTCCGTATGTCCAGCCGGTAGCTCAAATGGTGAAAAAGCACCAAGAGGGTAATAATATCTACCTCGGCATGATGGAAGAGAATGGCGCATATACCTCCTCGCAGGGCACTTATTCCTTACGGGATATTCCGGGCTATTTCTGCGTTGTGAACTATGAGGTGTCTTGTTCGACCTACGAACTGAAGCAGCAGACCATTCTCGTAAGCAGCGGCCATGACCTCGCTCTTATCGCCGACATGTCTCATCTGGTGCTGGAGAACGAACAACAAGCCTACGATGCCATTTCGCCTATTCCGAGTGTAACTATCACCAAAACGGCTACCTTGACGGCCGTGAACGGTGAAGACAAAGTGACCATCAAGCAGTTGCCGGTATTTGTAATGATAGGAAAAGACAAATATGGCAACACTTACGTATTGTGCGATTTCAAATATAACCTATAAATAGTATTCACTCAATTATATTCAATCATGAAAAAGATATTTTCTTTGGCAGTTGTATTCTGCCTCGCCTTAACAGGCATCGTTTTCAGTTCATGCGAACGGCAAGACGTTGTAAGCAGTTATTCATTCGGCTATGAGTTCGCTCCTGAGCAAACCGTAGATGAGGCGACTTTAGGCGCTTTCGAGTTAGACCCGCAAGGTATGGTAGTTATCTACAACGAGATGAAGAAGACCGCAGACCAATTCACTGACGCTTCCCGTTCTTGTATCTGGAAGACCTCATCGGTTGAAAAGGCCAAGGCAAGTGCCAAGTCTGCTTTTGCTGCCGGTATGGAGGCTGTCCGCAAAGACGCAGGTTCATACAAGGGCATCGTCATCCGCCTCTATATGGACGACCCCGATACCAACAAGAAAGTAGAAATCGAGAGAGCTACTATCTAATCGGATGTGACTAAATCATATCTTCCGGACATGCGCAGCTGATTACTGCGCATGTTCTCTAAAAACATAAATTCGCTTGCCACATGAAAAAGGCTATTTTATCACTTGTACTCTGTACATTATCTCTTTGTACATTTACAGCACGTGCCAATGACTATCTGGAAGTAAAAAAACACTATTCGGTTTACGCTGTCGGCGAGAGTGCCATCCGAATCAAAGTGCCCATCTGGGCATACGGACGGTGGAACAACTACTACGCCAACAGCAACAGTTATGTCTATTTCCAGGAAATCACGAAAACCAAAACAACGGAAGGAAAAGACACGACCATCTTCAGTCAGAAATGGATTATTTTCAATTATCAGGCGGCGCGCGACAGCGGCAACGTAGCCAAAAACGGCATGGGAATGGGCGCCGTCCACGTCACTCCGGGCCGTGGCACGGTAGTGGTCAACAGTACCTATAACGGCGTCAAGCAGCAAGTCAACGATGACGGCCAATGGGTATGGATGACGCTGTTGCAGAAAGAGGACGACGACTGCACCCAAGCCACGATATTAGATGTGGACTGGTATCCGCAAGAGGACCTGGTAGGCAAGTCCTTCCGTATCGGTATAGAAGCCGACATCACCCAGTACTGGCCCAACTACCGGTATGGCAATTTCCCGTTCCTGTTCACGGAATCGTTCACGGGCGGTCAGAACCTGCCTACTCCGCAGCTATACTCGCCCTATCTGTACATGGTGGGCGAAGAAGGAGTCGCGGGTTACGGGTATGCGGCGGTACCGTATATGACGTTCCAGACGCCTCTTTCCTATACCACGTCCCGGTCGAACACAGCCGTTGAGGTATCCGGCCGCTCTGGAACAATCTATGTCCCGACCTCAGACACCGTCCAGAGTGAGTTCTCCGCACGCTTCATCCTCTATCGGAACGAGTCGCTCGGTACGACTACAGAGATCAACACCCCTCCGGTGGATATTCCTGCATACCACCGCCTGTATGACCTGCGGGTAACGGAGCAGAAAGACAGCAG
>JAFPJV010000008.1 GCA_017425065.1 Paludibacteraceae bacterium | reverse complement strand
TTCAGCAGTTGTTGGTTAAACGATTTGAGGGTCTCGAGGACGTTGCAACGGACGTGGATGAAGTTGGTGATGCCGAGCTTCTGGAGGTCCTCCATGCATGCTGGGGCACCGGCCACGATGAACAGCTCCTTCTTGCCCTGCAGCTTCTTCCATGCCTTCGGCGCGAGGTCGGCATACTCGTCGTCAGACGAACAGAGCACGATGATATCCGCTTTCGCCTTGCGTGCCGCCTTGATGCCTTCGGCGACGGTCGCAAAACCGTTGTTGTCGATGACCTTGTATCCTGCGCACGCGAGGAAGTTACAGCTGAACTGCGCACGCGCAATACGCATAGCGAGGTTACCGATGGTCAGCATGAACGCAACCGGCTGTTTCTTAGCGGCTTCGGTCTCTAAGCGTAGTGCCTCGAATTCTTCAGCTGCGCGAGCGATAGGCAGCGTAGCAATCTGCGGTTCACAAGCACCCTTGCAGCAGCAGGTCTTTTCGGACTTCTTAATCTTCTTACCGGCCTTCTCTGTGAAGTTCGGGAACTGGTTCGAACCCAGCAGCACTTCCTTGCGACGAGCCACATCCTGCAGACGCGCCTTGAGGTTCGCCTCCATGTGCTCTTGTACTTTTCCTTCGGAAACGAGCTGGTACATACCACCGCGCTCCTGGATGTCGAGGAACTGTTTCCAAGCCTCTGCAGCGATAGAAGCGGTCAGGTTCTCGAGGTAGTACGAACCCGCTGCGGGGTCTACGACCTTATCGAAATGTGCCTCTTCCTTGAGCAGCAACTGCTGGTTACGGGCGATACGCTCGGAGAAATCTGTCGGCTCTTCGTACGTCACGTCAAACGGTGTCACGGTGATCTCGTCCACACCTGCCAGAGCCGCCGACATCGTCTCCGTCTGGCTGCGCAACAGGTTCACATACGCATCGAAAACGGTCATGTTGAAACGGCTGGTCTCAGCGCTCACGTTCATCTTCGCCGCGTTACGCAATGCCGTCGTGAAGATCGGGTCTTTGTACGCCTCCACGATCTTTGCCCACAGCAGACGGCCTGCGCGGAACTTAGCAATCTCCATGAAATAGTTACCGCCGATACCCATATTGAAACGGATCGCGTTGGCCGCACGGTAGTTAGGTATACCCGCCTCCGTCAACATCGTCATGTACTCGGCGCCCCAAGCGAGTGCGTACGCGAGCTCCTGTGCAGCATAAGCGCCGGAGTTATTAAGGATGACGCTGTTGACGCCTACTACGCGGTAACCCGGAAGCGACTTGGCCGCTTTGACGGTCTCAGCGATCTTCTGAGATACCTGTTCGCGGGTCAGGGCTTTGCCCTTGAGGAGCATGTTCTTAATCGGGTCCACGTTGATTGAACCGATGAGACCCTTGGTGTCATAGCCCATACGGCCGTAGTAACGCACGAGGATGTTCGCCAGCTTCGGCGCTGCGCAAGCACAGATGGAGAAGTTGATCGCCACAGCCGGTGCATAAACGCCGTTGAGAAGCGTTTTGATGAAGTGGTACGTCAGTTTGTCTTTGTCGAGACAGAAACCGAGCGACGTGATACCTTTGTTGAGCACCTCCAGCGCTTTCGCATTCGCCTTGCGTGCGTTCTTGCACGCGCAGATGTTCTGGCGGATTGCCCATTCGTTGTTTGTACGCGTACCGCGGACGTAAGGGAACTGACCCGGCGCAGAGACGGTGGTCTTCAGGCCTTTGAGGTCCTCACGGCGGTAGAAAGGCTGCACGTTGAATCCTTCCGGCGTGCGCCATACCAACTTCTTGTCGAAGTCGGCACCTTTCAAGTCAGCGATGATCTTGTCCTTCCACACTTGCGTGGAGATCGGCGCAAAATCGGCCAACAGATTTAATTTTTCATTGTCTGCCATGATTTAAAAGTTTATAAAAGTTTATAAAGTTTATCGCGTTGCTGTTTATTTTAGTGATTTTTCGTGGCTTCGCATGGTTGCAAGCCAAAAAATCGCACAAAGTTACTGCATTTTTGCGACATGTGCAAATTTTTTGTCTAAAATCTTTTGAAAAAAGTGCTTTTTATGCCTTTTCGGCGCATTGCGAGCCTGTTTTTAGCATAATTAACAAGGGTGTGCCAATTTGTCTTGACACACCCTTGGGATTCGGATTAACTCCCTGTTTTGGGTTTCTTACCAGCCGCCTCCGCCGGGACCGCCGCCGGAGTTGCTATAGTTGGACAGGGTGACGTTGGTGCCGCCTGTAGCCGTTGCCGGATAGTAGGCTTCGCCGTTGAATATCTCCGTGCCGGAGGCTGTTACGCCGGATTTGAGAGCAGGGTTGGAGGCGGTATATACCACCAGTTTCTGGCTTCCGCCACCGGGACCGCCGCCGGAATTGGCTCGGGTAGGCGTCTTAAAGGCCAGAACCAACTCGTCTCCGTTATAGAGTGCGTACCAACTGTTGGCAGTATAGGAACTGGTCTGTTTGCATGTGCCGCCCGTGATGACAGCGCCAGTCTCGAGGTTGCCGACCGCCACGATGGTTCCGCCCGTGATAGACAGGGTCTTGCCTTCCTTGGCATCAATCGCCACTTCGGGAGTGGATGAACCGATGGCATAGATGATGCCGCCCTTGATATAGACGTTTCCGTTGGCATCCAGACCATCGTTTTTCGTTGCACGTGCATAGATGAGTCCGCCGTTAATCGTCATGTCGTTCGCCGAGTTGATGGCGTCGTCGTAGGAATTGACGACGATTTCTCCGCCGTTGACAACCAGTTCGTCTTTGCTCTCAATGCCTTCGCCGTTGTTGCCGGTTGTGGAAACGGTGATTTTGCCTCCGTCAATAACGATACCGCCGGCATAGGAATAAACAGCATAATTGCCACTACCGCTCACCAATGTCTTTGTTCCTGCGCGGATACCTTTTGGCGAGGAGTAGTACTTGCTGTCCACGCGATCGGTATCGCCGGTGTAGTTGAGGTTCTCGGTCGAGCCGTTGTTGTAGTAGAGACCGCCTGTTGTAGCGATGGAAATAACGGGTGAGCCGCTGATAGTCAGCATACTGTCACACTTGAGACCCTTGCCGCCCGAGCCGGTCGAAGTGAGGTGGATCGTACCGCCCGTAATGCTGACGTTGGCATCGCTGTTGATACACGAAGCGGATTTGGTTTCCAGTTCGGTGGTGTCCCATTTGCCGTTGCCGGAAGTGGAAACGGCAATGTCGCCTCCGGAGATGCGGATGTTGCCTTGAGCCTTGATGCCCTTGCAGGCAATACCCGTTACGGCGATATTGAGCGTGCCGCCTTGCAGGTACATGTTGCCTGAGTCTTCGTCTTCGTGCTCGGCTGTCTCGCCCGTAGAACCCGTGTCGGTGTCTTCGATGTCGCATTGGATACCGTCGTCGGCAACGTTGTTGATATTGATTGTACCGCTCTCCATGAGGAAGAACTGTTCGCAGTTGATGCCGTCGCCGGCAGCCGCGAGGATATTGATCGTAGAGTTCTTGATCTGGAAGTACTCGCCGCACTTGATACCGTGCTTGACGTTACCCGTTACGTTGAGTGTCCCATTCTGTGCGAACTCGGCATGTCCTTGGATGTAGAGGCAGCCTTTCTGGTTGCTGCCGGTAGCGTCCATGAGTGTGTTGGTTGTGCCGTTGAGCGGTTTTACCTTGATACGCTTGCTGTTCTGCACGTGGATGGCAGCACCCGAATAGGTGGCTGACACGTTTGTGAGCTGAAGGTTGTCCAGCTCGACCGTGGCTTTGTAGGCGCCTTCGGTATAGAAACCTCCGTCTGCCGAAGAGCCGGACAGGGTATAGGTTACTTCAGATGCCAAGTCGGCACTCTGGACGATGCTTACGTGGGCGCCGGAGGACGTGATGGTGAGGTCTTTGGCTACGTTACCTGCTACGGTGATGGCAGCACTTGCGTCGCTGAATGCCACTTTGACAGAACCGTCCGTGACTTTCGTCTCATCGACGTACATGTTGTCTATCTCGCTCAGGTTGAACACTTTGCCCATGACGGTGAGTGTCGTGCCGTTGTCGTACGGCATGGCAAATGTCTGCGCAGAAGGGAACTGATACAGCACGTTGCCCACCTGCACGTTGAGCGTCTGGGCATGTATAGACAATGGTAGAAGGACAATGGACAAAAGACTGATTACTATCGGTCGAATTATTGCTTTTTTCATTTTACTACGATTGTTTGAGCGTTTTTACCATTTGAAATCACGTAAGCCCCTGCGCCAAGTTGCTGTGTAGCCTGCACAAGGTTGTCGAACGCACCCAGCGCCATGCCGTTGATAGCATATACCATCACCGGAGCGTCTGCGTTCAGCACGTTCTCAACACCCGATGGCAGTGTCTCGCCATCTACGGAGAACTGCATGGAAGCCAAATCCGTCAGCGTGAACTGCACGGAGCCTTCCGCATTTGTTACGTCCAGTTGCGAACCGTTCACCGTCATGGTGAGGTCTGTTACGGACAAAGCCGTTTTCGTACCTTGCGCGTTCGTAAACACGAGGTACGCGTACTCGCCTGCCTGCGCCATGATGGCACATGCAAGCATTGTTAAAACCAATCCAATCTTTTGCATATGTACCTCCTTTTTGTAGAGATTAAAATTCGGCTGCAAAATTACTGCTTTTCGCGCACATATGCGTTACCCGTTTCGTGTGAATTGTTGGCAAAAGGACGTTTTTAGTTGTTTATATCTACCAATTTGTTGACGATGGCGTAGATTGTGAGGCCGGCAGTAGAATGGATATTGAGTTTGCGGGTGATGTTTTTTCGGTGGGAGATGACGGTGTGGGTGGAGATACAGAGCACGTCGGCTATCTCCTTGTTGCTCAGGCCTCGAACGACCTGCACGAGTACGTCTTTCTCGCGTTCGGACAGTTCTTCGGTTTGTGGCTGCAGGTGCCGGCGACGGTTGCCTGACTGAATCTTCGTCATGGCGGGTCGCAAGATATCATCTTCGATGGCGCAATGGTCTGCAAAGTCCTGTTCGGTGTGCCATAAATCGCTCATGACACTAATCAGCGTGTAAGTCACTGTTCCTTCCGTGGACGTAGGTTTTGTCGGATAGTACTTGATAATCAGATTCTTTATTTCCGTCAGTTTGCTTGTGATACGTTCGTCGTCGTGTTCGTGTTCCTCAAACAAGCCTTCGTTCTCATGCTCGATATGGGTGCGTATCTCATCCGCGAACTCGTCGTAGCAGCGGAGGATAAGTCCCGGAATACGGGTTGTCGGGTCGGCGGGAATGATGGCTTCGATGAGTGCTCTGCGCAGACGCGGCAATCGGAAATCGAGGAAATAGGCGTGGGCGTTCTTCAGGTAACGCTGCAGGGTAGGGATGTCGATGTTCTCGGGCATAACCCGCTGGTGGAAGACCTTGTAGTTGACGATGGCGAGGAACGTAGGCGTATGGACGTTATGCGATTCGCAGACTTGTTCTATCGTCTGTTCGCCAACGCCCATCTCCAGCCCGAAACGGCTGATAATCTGTATCGCGTCTTCCTCATGCGCCATCAGGTCGCATATCTTGTCTGTAGCTTTGTACATAACGGTCGGATCGAAATCGGCTGCAAAGGTACTACTTTTTTTTGACATAAACAAATCTGTAAGAAATTATTGTGTTAATTTGCGTACGAATGAAGTCCTCCGAGGAGGTAAGAGACACCGAAATAGGTGAAAAGGACGAAGAGGAAGTTTATCACGCAGAGGACGTGATAAACTACAGACCGCTTCGCTGTTAGACTCTTTAGCCACGGGAAGTGGAGTAGGGCGGCATAGACGAGCATGGTGATGAGTGCCCAGGTTTCTTTCGGATCCCAGCCCCAGTAACGTCCCCACGACATGTTTGCCCACACGGCACCGATAAAAATGCCGGCAGTCAGGCAGAACAGCGCCGGATAAAGCAGTATTTGGGATAGAATTTCAAATTTATGATTTATGATTTCAAGTTTTTCTTTGCGTGCTCCTTCTGCTTTTTTGGATGCGATGGCAGCATAGATTCCTATAATCCCATTAACCATAATAACTGCAAACAAGGTATATGCCAACATGATGACGGACACATGGATGCCGAGCAAGGGTGTCTGCAGGACGGGCTGCAAAGGCGGCTTGGGCGTGACGACTTTGGTCATGATTATAGCCAAAACGACGATTAAGACCGCTGCGCTGATAGAATACAGACCGCTGCGCTGATAGAGAATAGACTGTTTCAGTAAAGCGCGGAAGCGAGAGCGTTTCTGAAAGAAGAAGGCAATCATGGCAACGAGCAGCAGGGCATAGCCGGCGTAGGTGATACCGATGCCCCACGGGTCGTAGTTATAGGCGAGCACAACGCCTTGCCGGTCGCTGTCATAGTCCGACTGACAGAAACGATAGCCGTGGTACTTGAGCGGCTTGTTCATTCTTACGATGCCCTCATCGACGACCAGCGGCTTGGTACTACGATCCAGTAACCGTAGTTCCGTGATATAATCGGCAGGATTGCCGTCCGCGTCGTTGACGATTTGGAAATCCCAGAGAAACAGGCTGACTGAATGCTGACGGCCGACCGTTACTGTTTGGGCTTGATCCGCCCTGAGATGGATCTCGCCCTGTACGCCGAAGAAATGGGTCACACATGCCCCGAGGACAATAATCCCCAGGGCGATGTGAATCCATTTACCATTTGTCCATTTACGATTTATCATTTATTAAATGGCATTGATGAAAGCGACGATAGCATCGCGGTCTTCTTTCTTCAGTTCGTAGAATTTCTGCGTCGGATAATATGCGTCAGACTCCTTGCTGTAGCCGTGCCACATGATGGCCTCGATGACATTGCGTGCACGGGTGTCGTGCATGCGTGCCTCGTACGCGTCACCCGTGGCTTTGCGGTGGAGTCCGCGTCCCCATAGCGGCGTCGTGCGGCACCAGCCGGTGCGGATGTCGTTCTCCATGCACAGTTTATGCTGAATCATGTCGGTGTAGGGCCATATCTTCTGATTCGGGTAACGCGGCATGGCGGCCGTGAAGCCCTTGAAGTTGTTCGGGTCGCGCACTTCGTCGCTGCCGGTCGTCCATGTCGGACGGTGGCAGTAGTCGCAGCCGATCTGGCTGAACAGTTCTTTGCCGCGCAGCACTTTCTCGTCTTTGACGTCACGTGCGGCAGGAACAGCCAGACCGCGGTGCCAGATCATCACCTGCGTAAACTCGTCGTCGCTCATCTCGGCGGGCAACTCTTTGCTTGTCAGGTAGTTGTATATCTCTTCCTCGGTGCCGAAAGTGGCTTGTACTTCGGGGTCTTTGCTGGCGTACTCGGCATAAATCGTACCGTTCAGATCCAAGTAATGATATTTGCGGTCGCTACGGGTCACATTAGTAATGTTCCAGATCGCATTGGCGCCGGCGCCGTCCATGAGCGGTCCGCGCGTAAGGGCGTAGGTGAATCGTTTCGGTCCGTATTTGGGATCGTTCTTGTAGTAGCCGCTCTCTTTGAAACCGCCGTCCCAGAAGGCAGGATTCAGTCCGTGTTTGAGTTTGCCGTCTGCAGCCTCTTTGGCGTACTGGTCGATGATGTCCTGATCAGGAATGGCATCGAGCAAGCCGGAACCATAGACACCGATGGTGTTCTCCAGTTTGACTTCGTAGCCTTCGCTCTCCAACAGTCCGTCCGGGTCGCGATAGCCCTGGTTATAGACATAGACGGCGGTGTTCGGCATCTTGACTTCCGGATAACGCAGTTCGTAGGTCTCGCCGTCGGCGAACTTGTTGCCGTGTTCGTCGGTTGCCTTCTTCCATGTGACGGTAATCTGGTCTGGATCCAACGGCGCTTTGAACGGCTCAGCGCCGAACAGTTGCGGCATGCCGGCGAGCCATGGCACATAAGCCTGCGTAGCAGGATTGATGACCACGAGCAAGGTGCCGTTTCCTACGTTCGCCGCGTCGTATTTGCCTTCCGGCACAGACGTTCCGTGCGAGTAGTTGGGATGGCAATGCTGGCAGGAGGAACGTACATAGACAGGTCCCAGACCGTGCTGACGGCCTTCGGTGTTGGTGACAAAGGGTTTCTCGGCGATTTGATCGCCCTGTGCGAAAGCTGTTCCGAGTCCGGCGTCTTCCGTTGCCGGTGTCGGCTGGCGGAACGTCATGGACGAGAGGTTGGTGGTTGTGCCAAGTTTACCGCCGGTGTAGTACCAATCGGGCATTTCGTCCTGCGGCGTGGGTTCCGGATCCGGGTTGCAGCTTGTTCCGAGTACTCCGATTACTCCGAGTACTCCGATAAATAGAAAAATCTTTTTCATAATCTTATTTGCTTAAAAGTGGTAATACTTCTTTGTCGAGCACTTCTTCCAGTGCAGCCACTTTGTCGATGGCGGCTTTCACTTTCGGGTTGCCTTTGGCTGTGTTCTCAAAGTCTTCTATTGCCTCGATGGCGGCAATGGCTTCTTCTATGGTTTTGCGCACACGTGCGTCGAGGTCTGCATCCTGACTCTTGATGTAGTCGGAGACAGCTGCGTCACCGTCTTTGGCGCCACAGTAGGAGTGTTGGATCGAACGGATGTTGTCGGCGAAGTCGATGGTGGAAGTGCAGCTGTAGGGCGACTCGATGTAGTCGCGTTCCTCGGCGGTGCTGCTGATATAGGGGTTGCCCATTTTCAGGTCTGCCACTTCGCCGGCGATGTCGATACAGCCGGCAACGATGTCTTCCGCCACATCCTGGTACGTCTTGTAGATAGAACCGGCTTTTCCGGCATTCATCATTTGCTCGCCGTAGCGGTCGTTGTAGGGTTCCACGTCCGCTTCTTCCAGCAGAGCCGTCTTGGCTTCGCTTGCTTTGCCCGCCCAGGCGTACTCGAGCAGGATGGCTTGTATCGTCAGGTCTTCGACGATAGCATTCAGATAGACTGCCTCGGCGTGCGTGAGGTTGGTGTCATGGGGTTTGCCGGTGCCGACGGCGCGGCCGTCTTTAATGACGGACTCAAAGAGCAGATATTCGCAGGCATGGAATCCCTTGAGCGCGTAGCCGAGTTTGTCGCCCACGTACGCACCGCCTTCTTCTTCGATTTGCGCCATCTGTGCAGGGTTGTTCAGCAGGGCATTCATGGCATTGAAATCCAGCGGCCACGAGTCAATGTGCGGGTCGATGTTGTGTGCGCCGGCAGGACCGAAGAGAAATGCTTCGCTCTGTTCCCAGTACTTGCGCATCAGCCGCCACGACGCGTCGGCATCTTTCATCAGTTGGGTGTAGTCTTCGCCTTTCTCCACTTTGTCGAGGATGGCGCTTGTCTGCTTCAGCAACGTCATGCCGGCATCAGCCATGGCGCTGTAGGTCGCCACGACGGTGTTCTGTACGTACGGCGTTACGGCTTGTTGCAGCGCCGTTTCTTTGTCGGTAGAAACTTCCGTTTCACCTTTCTTGCAACTTGTTCCGAGTACTCCGATCAATCCAAGTACTCCGATAAATAGAAAAATCTTTTTCATAACTTTAAAACTATAAACTTTAAACTATAAACTTATAAACTTCTATCAACTATAAACTATAAACTATCAACTATAAACTTTCAACTATAACTGGTAGAATCCCGCATACACGATTCCGACGGCAATCTGCGGTTCGTCGTTATACAGTTTCCCGCGCGTGCCGTCCGCACGCGTACCTTGTTTTAGTATGCCGTACGAGAACTCCGCCTTCACGCCTATTTGCGGGATAGGGAAGTAGTTGATACCTGCCGCGATGCGATGGCGTCCGCACCAGGCGTACATGTCGGTCGGTTGGTTGTCGTAGCGCAGCATGGAATCGTAGTAGTCGTACCGCCCGAACACATACAGCTTTTGGTTTTTATCAGCCATCCGTTGGCTGATACTAAAGAAATCATATCCCGCTTCGATACCTGCGGCGATGGCGTCGGAAGCAACCCATTGTTTGCTGCTGACAGAGCCTTTGCGCATGGCGATATTGTATTGCGTGATAGCCGCTGCGTCGCTCAGGTGTCCGTAGGTAACGCCGCCTCGGGCGACAAAGCCGAAGTCCTTGTACGCGAAATCAAACGAACCGATGGAGACGGTGCCTTTGACGTCTTTGTAGGCGCTGGCATCCAGTTCGGCGTTGGTCTTGCTGAGTGTGTTACGGAACGAGTTGCCGCAGTAGCCGCTCAGCGACAGCCGCAAGCCTCTGACGCCCGTATAATCCACGCGTGCCGCACCGGCAAACACATTCGCCAGTTTGAACTCGTACGGACTGCCCGCGCCGGGTTTGATCCAGTTCTTGCGGTTAAAGCGGTCGCTGTCCAAGCCGGGCAGGAACATCGCCTGGTAACGCCATCCGTTGGGCGTCGACCCCATGAACGTGAGTGCCACTTCGTGCCACGTGCTCGGGATAATAGTGAACTCGCCTTCGTTTCGATAGACGCCGAAATACTCGGTCGATTCGTGGTGGGCGTTCAGGCCGCCGACAGGGATGACCTGCATGCCGGCACGCAGGATGGCATAGCGGTTGAACGCTTTCTGCAGCCAGAACTGCTCCAGCGCCACTTCTCCGCCGCGCTCTATCTCGCCTTCGTATTCGCCGCCTTCTTCTTCCTCTATCTCGATGGCACTTTCCGTGCCGCCGTGCTCGAATTCTATCTCTGTGCCGACGCTCCAGCCCTTGCCGAAGTCATAACCAAGATATAGGACAACGTGGGGCAGGTCGAACTCGCCGTAATGGTCGTTGGCATATTTCTCGG
Source organism: Paludibacteraceae bacterium (assembly GCA_017425065.1). Classification (GTDB taxonomy): domain Bacteria; phylum Bacteroidota; class Bacteroidia; order Bacteroidales; family Paludibacteraceae; genus Colicola. Next base: position 1,151 of record JAFPJV010000008.1, on the reverse strand, counting down.
GATTTTTGCCGTAACGCAGGTAGTTGTTGCTGTAGAAACAATGTTTGGCGGTCACTTCGCCGTATCCGCCGATGGTAAACCGCCCGCGTCTCTGCTCTTGACTCTCCGCTCTCGTCTCTTTCCCCACTTCTTGGGATAGGCTGTCTCTTTGCTCCAGACGTTCCACGCGCCGGATAAGCGCCTGCAAGTCGGCGGCACTCACCTTGACGCTGTCTTGTGCATGCACGCACAACGCGCACAAAAACAACAGGATGACGGATGCTGTTCGTCTATATAAAATCCTTTCACTTTTCATTTTTCACTTTTCAATTTAATTATGCAAAATTACTGCTTTTTCCCGGTCTGTGCAATACCAAAATGTGGTGAAAAAGTTAAAATGTGGAATGAAAATTTGGATATATGAAAAAAATGTCGTATCTTTGCAGCCTGAAACGAAAATATACAAAAACCATTAAATTTAAATCATTCAAAATTATGAGAAAACTTACATTTTTTATGGCAGCCTTGGTAGGTCTTGTGCTGCTGACAAGTTGCGATGGCGACAACGGAACGTACATGACCAGCAAGGACAAACGCTGGTATGCCGGCGAAGACGGCTCAAAACTCAGAGGCTACATCGACGAGAACGGCAAGATGGTCATTTCGGCAAACTACATCATGGTTCTTCCGTTTTCCTGCGGCTGGGCATGGGTATATGAGGACGGTGAAGATCAATTCATCGACAAGGACGGCAAAAGCGTCATCCCCGATCCGTTCCCGGGGGACGATTATTTCTACTTCAACCGTATCCGCTTCGTAGAAGACGGCAAGATTGGTATGTACGACGAGAATTGGAAGGTCGTTATTCCGGCAGACTACAAGATACTTGGTTGTGGCACCGAAGACGGCTTGATTCGGTTCACCGAAGACGGCAAAGAATACGGCTACTTGGACAAAGACGGCAAAGTGGTTATTCAGGAGCAATTCTCCGAAGCAGATAATTTTGCAGGCGGCATAGCTGTGGTAGTAGAGAGAAAGGACTATGAATATCGTTACGGCGTTATTGACAAGAAAGGCAATTTCCTGATAGACTATCAGAAGAAATATCTGTACAATCTGGGTGAAGGACGTGTGGCTTTCAAAAACGCCTCCACCGGCAAATACGGTATGAT
>JAFPJV010000073.1 GCA_017425065.1 Paludibacteraceae bacterium | reverse complement strand
GGTGTAGGGTGTACGGTGTATGGTGTACGGTGTATGGTGTACGGTGTATGGTGTACGGTGTATGGTGTAGGGTGTACGGTGTATGGTGTACGGTGTATGGTGTATGTCAGGGTGTGATTAGGGTGACGTTAGGATTAAAGTCTAGGATTGTCTCGACATTGTCAGCAAATCGGCTCGAGAATAGCATGAAAAAAAGTCAACCGGTGCGGTTGACTTTTTTGTTGCTCTTTGAGGCGGCGAATTACATATCGTCGTGAGCGTGCAGCGACTGAACGTACTTGGCGTGTGCCATCTTGATGCGCTTCAGTTCGCTCGGCTTGTCGAATTGCTGACGACGGCGCAGCTCTTTAATCACGCCGGTCTTATCGAATTTGCGTTTGAATTTCTTAATCGCGCGCTCGATGTTTTCACCTTCTTTAACTTGTACGATAATCATTCTTTTACACCTCTCTTTCGCTTACTCTCCGGGCAGTTAGCCCGCTCCGAGTTATAGCGGATGTTTAAGTCTCCCGCCTGACCTTTTTAGTTTATTAAATTGTACCCAGGGCCGGGATCGAACCGGCACGGTTTCCCATTGGTGTTTGAGACCAACGCGTCTACCAATTCCGCCACCTGGGCGGGCGCGCTTGCGCGCCCCATTTCATCGTCACCGACGAAAAAGCGTGCAAAAGTACTGCTTTTTTTTTACATACGCAAATATTTTCGTGTTTTTTTGCGTAAATGGGTGCATTTTGAGGGATTTTTAGCTGATATCGCCCCAGTTGTGTGTCTCGATACGCAGAATATCGAGTCGTCGGCGGTAGATTTGGTTGTGCTGGTTTTCCAGCAGCGGGTCGTCGTCGATGATCTCGCCGGCGGCACGTCGTGCCAGTTCGAGAATCTGTCCGTCGGTGGACAGGTTGGCGATATGCAGGTCGAACGGCAGTCCGGATTGCGCCGTTCCCTCAAGGTCGCCGGGTCCGCGCAGTTGCAAGTCGGCTTCCGCGATACGGAATCCGTCGTTGGTCGCCACCATGATTTCCATTCGTTGGCGCGTCTCTTTGGAGAGTTCCATATTGGTGAGCAGGATGCAGTAGCTCTGTTCGGCACCGCGTCCGACGCGTCCGCGGAGCTGGTGGAGCTGGCTGAGTCCGAAGCGCTCGGCGTTCTCGATAATCATGACGCTGGCGTTGGGCACGTTGACACCCACTTCGATGACTGTTGTCGCCACCAGAATACGTGTCTCGCCATTTGCGAAACGCTGCATCTGCAGGTCTTTGTCTTTCGCCCGCATCTTGCCGTGCACCATTGAGATGGGATAGTCGGGGAAGGTCTCGCACAGTGCGTTGTAGCCGTTTTCCAGATCGCGGAGGTCGAGTTTCTCGTTCTCCTGGATAAGCGGGAAGACGACATATATCTGCCGTCCGGCATCGACCTGCTGGCGAATGAAGGAGTTGATGGACGAGCGGCGCAGAATAGAGTAGTGGATGGTCTGTACGGGTTTGCGTCCGGGCGGCAGCTCGTCGATGATGGAAACGCGCAAGTCGCCATAGACGGTCATTGCCAGCGTGCGCGGGATAGGCGTCGCCGTCATGACGAGTACGTGCGGAGGCGTCGTGTTCTTGTTCCACAGCTTGGCGCGCTGTGCGACGCCGAAACGATGCTGCTCGTCCACAATGACGAGTCCGAGATTGCCCCACTGGACGGTATCTTCCAGCAGCGCGTGGGTGCCGACGAGAATGTCGATCGTGCCGTTGCGCAAGCCTTCGTGAATAGGTTCGCGCTGTTTCTTGGTCGTGCTGCCTGTGAGCAACGCCACGTTGACCGAAGACCGGTTGCCGGCAGGTTCGTTGAGCGGCGCGAGAAAGTTGCGAAGCGTTTCGTAGTGCTGGTTGGCGAGAATCTCAGTGGGCGCCATGATGCAGGTCTGGTAGCCGTTGTCCACCGCAAGCAGGCAGCATAGCAGGGCGACAAGCGTCTTGCCCGAACCGACGTCTCCCTGCAGGAGGCGGTTCATCTGCCGTCCGGATTTGAGGTCGGTGTGTATTTCGCGAATGACGCGTTGCTGTGCGCCCGTGAGCGTGAAAGGCAAGGAACGGTACAGTCCGTGGAACCGGCTGCCGACAATGGGCATCAGAAACCCGGGATTCTGCTCTCGCCGCTTCATCTGGCGCAGCAACTGGAGCTGGATATAAAAGAGTTCTTCGAATTTCAGTCGCTCGCGCGCGCGTTGCATAGATAAGGTGTCCTTCGGGAAATGGACGTTGACAAGCGCCTCGGTCAGTCCCATCATACGGTAGCGTTGCAGCACATCGACGCCGATGGTGTCGGGCACGCCCGTCTTGAGGTCGGGCATCAGACCGGCTATGATCTGGCGCATGGCTTTGGAGTTAAGCCCGACGCGCTTCATGCGCTCGGTGGTGTTGTAGTACGGCTCCAAGCCCTGGGTCATCTCCGGCGTCACTTTCCGCCATGGTGTCAGGTCGGGATGGACGAAGTTGTAGGTGTGGTTGAAGCGAGTGGGTTTGCCGAAGAGCAGGTACTTGACTCCTTTTTCCAGTTTGACATACTGGACGCCCTTGAACCAGACGAGTTCGATCATGCGGTCGCCGTCGGTGAACTGCGCCGATAGACGTTGTGCGCGTCCCAGCCCGACGGTGTGCCACTCGACGACTTCGCCGACAATCTGGACGTAGGTATCCTCGTCCTCCAGTTCGGCAATGGAATAGAAGCGGCTGCGGTCGATGTACTTGTAGGGATATTGGCGCAGCATGTCCATTGCCGTGCGTACGCCCAACTCCTGACGAAGAATGTCGGCACGCTTAGCGCCGACATTCTTACAATAGGTGATATCTCTATAAGCGAGTTCCATGTATCCGCATGGCTTCGTCAAGCTACTCGGCTTATTGCAGACGGAAGTTGATAGGAATGGTATAACTTACACGTACTGCTTTACCACGCTGCTTACCCGGGCTCCACTTCGGCATCGTACTGATGACGCGCTTTGCCTCCTTGTCAAGCAGGTCGTCACCCGAAGAGCGAACGACCACGATGTCGCAGATAGAACCGTCTTTGTTGACGGTGAACTGGCAGATGGCACGTCCCTGGATACCGTTCTCCTGGCAGATAGCGGGATAGCGTACGTTGTCGCTGATGTACTTCATAAGCGCCGCGTCGCCGCCGGGGAACGAAGGCTGGGTCTCCACTACCTTGAACACGACGTTCTCATCGTCCTCTTCGCGTTTGTCTTCCTCTACCTTGACTTCTTCCTTGACTTCTTCTTTGACTTCGGTGACCTCAATGGTGGTGTTGTTGTCCTCCGCAGAGAACTCAATGGACTCGGTCTTGACGTCATCTTCCACCACGTTGAGCACCTCAACCTCTTGCACTACTTCGGGAGCAGGAGGGGGAGGAGGCGGAGGGGTCATGTCCTGGGTTGTCTGCTGGATGTCCATCTCTTCCTCAATCAGGAAATCCTGATCTGCTTGCTCGTACTTGGTGACCTCTCTCTGGGTCCACTCAAGCGCCACGTAGCACAAACTGAGCACGAAAACGAAACCCATCAAAACATAGATGAGTTTGTCGCCTTCAAGGCTGGCTTTTTCTGATTTTTTGACTTGCATATCTTGTGTTTTTTAGGTCGTGATTATTAAATCGGCTACAAAGGTACGGCTTTTTTTTTATTTATGCAAATAAAATTAAAAAAATTTGTGTATTTACGAATATTTTTGTACCTTTGCGGTCGAAAATGAAGTTCGAGAGACTAAAACATAGTAAATGGATGCTAACATATTTGTTGTTGATGTGTGGCATCATGATTGTATATGCTTCTTTTGTTCTTGATCCAGATGACAGGCAAGGACTCTTATTATATAATGGGCTTTACACGGTTTTATTACCCTGTTTCTTCTTGCTGACAACCGGCAAAATGAGACAAGCGGGACTTCTGCTTTTTTCGCTCTTGGCTTTCCCCGCGATGCTCATAGAAACCGGTTGGTTTTTAATCGACCAAAGCACGCTTGTCGGTAATCAGTTATGGGGCTTGTATGCCACAAATCCGGAAGAGGCTTCCGGCTTTTTATCCATGTATGAACCATGGCAATGGTTGACTATTATCGGTTGGATGAGTGTATGTGTTCTTCTGCTTGTTCTCGCTATCAAGGAAGCCCCAACACCAACTAATTATATTCAATCGACGATAGGATACGTTTTAATTGCATCGCTTTGTCTTATTCCGGGCGTTCGTTACAATGTGCCGTGTATCAATTTGTACAACAGTTACAGAGGTTACTATGCGGATCTCCAACTGGCTCAGAAATTTCTGAGTAACCGGCAAGATGTTTCGGGACAGGTCTCGGATGAACTAAGGGAAAAAAAAGCCACTATAGTCGTCATCATAGGCGAGAGCCTGAACAAAAATCACTGTTCGCTCTATGGTTATTGCCGACCAACCAACCCAAAGCTGGATAAACGAGACGAACTGTGCGTTTACCGGAATGTTGTGGCGCCTGATTTTATGACACAAACGGTGCTGAAAAGAGTTCTGACATTCGCCAATGAGGAGAATCCCGAAGCGAGTTGGAGCAGTCCGACGCTGCCGGAACTTCTCAATGCAGCAGGATGGCGCACCTATTGGTATGAGCCATATGAAGGCAAAAACAATACTGCCAACACCATTCCTACCAGTTATACCCGTATTGCGAAACTATGTGCTGCGTTCTATCTATGTGGCGATTCCGAACAATATGACGGGGCCTATTTGAAACATCTAACGGCTGTTTTACAGGACAGCACGGCGGATCGCAAAGCCATTTTCCTACATCTAATAGGCAATCATTTTCCCTATGAACGCCGCTACCCGAAGACCTATAAATATTTCGGCGACGAGGATATATGTTCGCCGTTCAAAAATCAATTGTCTGCCAAACAAAAAGCGGTAATAAATGCGTACGATGATGCTGTTCGTTACAACGACATGGTAGTAGATAGTGTACTAAATATATTAAGTGAGCAAAAGGGCAGTTGCGCCATGCTCTATTTTTCCGATCACGGCGAAGAAGTGTTTGATCAGGAGCTCTATGCCGGACGCTCGTTTAATCACATCACTACGAGCCTATATGAAATACCTTGCCTGTTTTGGCAAAATGAATCTTATGCGCGTTGCCAATCCTTGTATCTAAATGAAGATGTGTCGTATAGCACGGAAAACATGATACACACACTACTGGATTTGTTTGCCGTTTCGTACCATCAAAAAGATACGTGCCTGAGTATGTTCAGACAAGGCTGTAATACCATAAATGAATGAATAGGATAGCGAACATATTATCCTCTCCCTCTGTGCGCAACGTCGGCAAGCTCCTCTCGGCGAACGTGTTTGCACAGGCATTGGGATTGCTGGTCTATCCTCTCTTGACGCGTATGTATGCGCCGGAGGATTTTGCGCTGTTGAACCTCTTCACGAGTATCGTCGGCGTGCTGGTAATCGTTGCCACCTCGGAATACCAATACGCTATCGTTTTGCCGGAAGACGAAAAGAAAGCCCGCTCCATCGTGCACATCTGTCTATGCATACTCGCAACGGTTCTTGTCATCGTGACTCTTTCGATACCTTTTGCCAAACCGATAGCCGGTCTGTTCAATGCTCCTGAGTTAGCCCGATACTGGTGGCTGATTCCATTATTGGTGTTGGGTCTGAGTCTTTGGAACATCCTGAACTACTGGTATATCCGCCAAAAGGCGTTTACGCGCATCAGCGGGTATCAGATGACACAAAGTATCTTTGCCGCGACGGGCAAGATAGGCTTGGGTTGGTCCGGCCAGTTACGAGGCGGACTGATCATCGCCTCCGTGATGGCACCCCTGCTGTCGCTGCTGATAAGCGTCGGCTTGAGTTGGAAGAAACATCTAAGCTGTTTACTATCTGCGGATTGGCAGCAGATTAAATCCGCCGCGCGCGAATATGCGAACTTCCCGAAATTCAATTTGCCGCGTGCTCTGGTGAATACGGTCGGCGTGGTTTTGCCCGTTTGGATACTGACTCCGCATTTCGGTTTGGAGCAGATGGGCTATCTGTCCTTGGCGATGCTCGCCGCGTTCGTTCCGCTGAACATCATCGCCAAAGCATGTTACCAAGTGCTGTTCCAGCATGTCTCCGAACTGGTTCAAAGCAAGAAAGCGGTACGACCGGTCGTGCTACGTTTTCTTGCGTGGATGGGAGGAATCATGGGAATCTGTTTGACCGCCGTTTATATCTTTGTTCCGCAATTAGTCACTATTCTGTTCGGCGCAGAGTGGATCGAGACGGCTACCATTATCCGCCGGCTGTATCCGTATCTGATGCTGACTCCTTTTTGCGGCACTTTATGCTTTCTGTCCGATGTGTTTGCCAAGCAGAAAACCGCCATGTGGCTGGAGATAGGGTACGTAACGATGATGCTGGTGACGCTGTTGGCAGGCACCCGTTACTTGCCGTTCTTATCCGCTATCAGCGCCTATGCCTGGGTGGGATTCGGCTATCTGTTTGTTCAGCTGATGTGGTTTCTGTCTATTGTTTATCGCTATGAGAAAAAGAACGAAGGGCGCATAAGACAGTAAGCACTTTCCCTTTTTCCATAATAGAACCCATGCGCATTTTTTCCTCACAAAGCGATAGCCATATGCTGTTTGTTATCAGGGATTTGTGCGCGTGGTAGTAGTCTTCGAGCGATAAGAGGATTTGCGGATTTTCTTTGATCCAATCATCGTAGGGCGTCATGGAAACGCCTCGTTGCTCGGTGTAAGGATCGTAGATATGCAGATGTTTGCAGATATACATACCGATGCGTTTTGGCACATCGCGCAACGGGATGTTTCGTCCGGCGATAGTCACCATCCTGGGGCGATGACCGATGAGGGCATGCTTGTGATGCCACTGGGCGGCCTCGGGATAGCAGGCTAAAATCCACCGGTCGTAAAAATAGTAGTTCCGGCGCTTAACAGTAGGGATATGCAGCACATAATCCAGTACGTCCACGTCGCAAAACGGCGAGTAGCTCTCCGTATAATGCTGCAAAACAAGCGGAGACCCGAGACTGTTTCCATTAAATCCCTGGATGTAGATGCGAGCCATTTCGCGCGGGTTGTCCGTTTCTGTTGCCAGGATATTATCGCCGTTCACTCCCGTTAACACCACCCCTGCTTGCGACCAGTCCTGTTCCCGTGCGAAGGTGGCGATCTCGATCGGGGCCATATAATTGACAAGCCATTCGGTTTGTGCGCAGACACTGTCCACGCTGGTGATATACGCCCCTCCGTCCAAGGGGAAGAACTGCCAACTGTTGCCTAATACCTTGCTGATCTCTTGCGGCAGAAGATGGTCATAATGCCCGCTCTGGGAATACGTGAAATTTACGATCGGCTTTGTTGCTATCTGGCGGGCAATCCATTGCGTCATGCGGCTGTCCAGGCCTCCGCTTAAAGGATAAAACTGCTGTAATCCTTCGTGCTCGTTCTTACGCACCACACGTTCGACCGCTTGCCGGAACAGACGGTCGGTCTCTTTAATCATCGCTGCCTCGTCGTACTCCCAAGGCGTGTTGTCAAAACGATGATACGTACAGACTTCTATGTTTTCTCCGCTTACGCGCAGATACTGACCGGCAGTAAGGCGGTGAATATCAGCGATAAAGGTGCTGCCGTCTTCCACGCAGCCTTTTGCCAACATGGATTGCACAAAGTGCTCGTTGAATTGCTTCGCCCCGATGGCATTCGCCAAACATCGTAAATCGCTACCGAAAACCAATCCCCCGTCCACCTGTGCATAAAAGAGCATCTTACTGCCGATGTGGTCATTGAACAGGAACAAGACGTCGGCTTTCTTGTCATAAAAGACACCGGCAAACGAGCCTCGCCAAGTATCCCAAAAACACGTCACGCCTTTCCGGTAACGCGCAACGGATTCGGACACATTATCCGCCTCAAACAGCACTCCTTCTGTGGATAGAAAACAATTGTCCTGCTCGTCGAAGTACTTGTCAACAAGAAATTTAGGCAGCGTGATCTGCGTAAGGCTCAGCGCACTGTCGCTATATGTGCGGCTGACCAATGACTTGTCCGCAAAACAGGACAAATCCCAAGCTACGCTTTTTCTGTATGTTCCGAAAAATCCGTGCATTATATAAGGGTGTTGTATATGTTTTTTAATGCCTTGCCGACCGTTGCAACAGAATACTGCCTGCCATATTTGCGAATAGTCTGTGCCTTGTATTCCGGGTGACGATCAATCATCAACTCTATGGCTTCTGCTAATTCGTTGTCGTTGCCCGGCGTTACCAAGATGCCGCATTCGTCATTCACCATCTCCGGTATTCCACCTACTCGCGTAGCCACAACAGGCAGTCCTTTCACCAGACTCTCCGAAATAACAACGGGTGCATTCTCGTAGTTGGACGGCAACACAAAAACGTCCGCCCGGTCCATCTGCTCCGCCACCTCGCGCGGCGTCAATTCACCTGTCCACTCCAACAGTCCGTCGGGAATCTCCAGACTGGCTGCGTATGCCCGAACTTCCTCATAATCAATGCCTGTGCCGACCAATACCAATCGCCAATCCTGGCGTTTGGAAGAGAGCATTTTCGCTGCCCGTAAAAGTCCTTTGACATTCTTGTGAGGCTCGTCATAACAACTCACATGGAGCAGCGTGGTTGGTGTATTCTGATTATTCGGAGTGGTCTGATTTGCGAAAAAGAAATCATCTACCACATTGTCTATCTTTTTCCATCGTTTTGCCTCAAACCCCAGCGCTTGCATCGCTTTTCCAAGATGCTCGCTCACCGGCATCACCACCTCTGCCTCACGACATATGCGTTTCATAAACCGCGTGTGCCAACCGTCTGGTTTAACTGACATGTTTTCCGGTAAGTAGCCCGTCCAATGCTCAATAATAACATAAGGAATACCATACCGTTTTTTCAGCCAAAGCGCCAACAGTCCTTGTTTTTGGATGACGTTCAGTTGTACCGCATCCGGCATCCAGCCAGTGCGTTGCACAGCCTTCCATTGTCTCCATGTTTCCAGCCAGCCTTGCGAATGAATAACCTGCACATCTGCCCCTTGCGCACGGACAGCCTCCACATGCTTTTGCACGAAGAGACCTAACATCGCATCTTTTTCGGACGGGTACCAGGGTGTCAGAAACAGGATTCTCATAGATGTTTGTGCAGCCGAACGGCTACGCGTAGGATGGGGTTGTAAAACTTCTCAATGCAGCAGTAGGATATGGCTTCGCCTCCGAACTGCCGGTATGACAGGGCAACAGAAGGGATCATGCTGCCCTCAAAATCAAAGCCCAAACCTTTCTGATGCGCGATGCATAATGCTTCGTTTGTAAGCCAGGTCATGGCTCCCGTGTCCTTATAATCAGGGTCATAGGCAGGCAAGAGGTAATACGCATATTGGCTATCCCATGCCAGAAACATAGCCGCCAAGACATTGCCTTCTTCGTTCTGTGCACCGAGCAACAGTCCTGTCTGACGCCGGATGGCTTCCGGAAGAACCGATTGTGCCCACTGGGCAGGGTAGTCAATCAATTTGCCTTGTTTGGCCATGCAGTCACGGTGGAAAGTATAGAATGCGTCCGCAGACATCTCCGTCAGATGCAGACCTTGTGCTTTGCGGAGTTGGCGCCGTTTGTTTTGCGAATAGGTGTCCGGCAGTTCTTCGCGTGGCGGGACGGAGGCGATGCGATAGGTTGTCCGCAGGTCTGTTGAAAAGCCACAGGAACGTAGCGCCTCCGTCAGTTGCGGCGGATAGAAGCCTTGCAGCCGGCACCAGCCGATGTGTCTTTCCCGGCATAATGCATCCATGGCTTGCGCGAGCCGGACGGGCGTGTCAACAGGAGCATCGGGGGCAAGATAGACATAGTGATATTGCGTATGAACGGGCATCAGGAGGGCGTGCAAACACCATTTGTCCGCCACATGATACGGCATGGCGGCAAGGATGCGGTTGTCGTCTTCAATAATAATCGTGTCCCATGTCTTGTCGGCAGTGCTCTTTTCCCACCACCAGGCTTGCGCATGAAGAGGAAGGTCCTCTTGCAGGCAGAGCTGTATGTATTTCTCGCGGTTAGTCATGCAGCATTTGATGGGCTATCTCCCGGAGGTATTCGCCGCGAATGATGTTTTTTGCCGGCATGTCGGTGCCGTCCATAGCGATGCGGTTGTACAGGTTGCGGCCGCCCGGGCGCAGGTTTTCTGTTCCGAAGACGGCTTCGTGCGTTCCGGCGTGTGCCATGACGGCTGTCTTACTGATTTCCGACTGCCCAAAGGGGAATGAAAACAAACGATGCGGAAGACGGATGTGCTCGCGGAGTGCATCGGTGCAAGCGAGTGTCTCGGACAGTTGTCCGGACAGCGATAAGCCGTCGTAGCGCGGATGGCTGGCACTATGGCTGCCGAACTCGAAGCCGCGCTCCTGCAGTTCTGCAATCTGGCGGTAGGTCATGTAAGGCTGTTCGTCGTGCAGGTAGCGTTGCCAGTCGATGCCCTGTCGGGTGAGAGCTTCGCGGTAGCGGAACATGAGATCGCGGTTGTCCACAAAGGCGCTGTTCAGGAAACAGACGCAAGGAATATGCCGTTCTTCGAGGATGGGTGCCACGACGGTGTAGAACTCGCGCAGTCCGTCGTCGAAGGTCAGGCAGAACGCAGGGCGCTGCTCCTGCTCGCAGCGGTCGATGTCGGTCCATCGGACAGGCTCGTAATGCGCTTGCAACCAGTCCAAATCCGCCCGGAACTCATCGAGGGTGCGATGCCGGTAGATAGGAGTGATATGCGGCAGCGGCGTGTTGCTGACTGCGTGGTAAAACGGGCAAACGACGTATCGTTTTGCCTTCCGCTGCAACCACCCGTCGGCCGATTCGGGAAGCAAGCCGGCCGTTATGTAAAATGCTCTGCGCATCGGATAAAGAAGGCGGATAGCGGCCTATAGCTGCGCTCGGCGGAGTAGAACTTGGCCGGCGTGGTGCCAAACTGGCTGTACTGGCGCAAGGTGTTGGTGTCCGCCAGACCAGAGAAGTCGAATGCCAGCTTCTTCTGGTGAGCCAACTTGATAGCCTCGAGCACAAGGAGGGTGAATGCGCCGGAGTCTTTGTAAGCCGGGTCGGCACACGGGATGAAGAAATACATCGTGGTGCGATCCCATACAAGGAATGCGGCAGCATAGACTTCGCCCTCCAGGTTGCGGACAGCCAGTATGTCGCACTGCTCCAAGCGGCGTGCTTTGCGCTCAAGAACCAGCAGGAACTCGCGCGTGTAACTGATTTTCTTATGTTGCTCTTCCTGACAGTGGGCATGGAACTTATAGAAATCCTCCACGTTCAGTTGCCGATCCGACGTGAGCGAGGCGGCTTTCTGGAGCTGGCGGCGCTTGTTCTTGCTGAAGGAAGCAATGATCTGGTCGATGTCGGCGAGGAAATCAATGCGGTAGGCGATGTGTTCGCGTATACGGAAACGCATCCCGCGCATCGCTTCTGCCGGCAGGCTCCCGATAGGATATTGCTGGTAGTAGTAGCTCAGTTTGAGTGCGCGCAGCTGCTTGTCGATTGACTGGCATACCTGGGCTATCTCCCACCGGTTGTCCGTAATGGACGGGGCTACCCATATGCCGCCGAAGGTAGTCTGCTGCGGCATGACTATGTATTTCTGGCCGATCCGTTTGCGCAGCAAATAGGGCATGGCACCGAGTATCTCGCCCTTGTCGTCCTCGACGAGCAGTACGTCCCATTGTTTGCCGGCACAAACGGCATCCATCCACCATGGTTGCATCATAAGCGGCACATTACCAACCTCTGCCGCCCATTGCGCGTATCGTTCCTTGTTGGTCATAACGGTCTAACCGCCAAAACGGTCTGCTTCAATTAACTGAAAAAACCCAATAATCCGCTTTCTCTGCCGCGTGATTCGGCTTCGTTGATGGCTTCCGGCGATGCCTGTGCGCCGTCGGTGACAGCCTCTTCACTCTCGTTTCTCGATTTCTGGAGCTCGTTGACTCCGTTTCTGTACTGCTCGGGGCGGTAGAGTATCTGCACGTTTTCGGCAATTACCTCCGTCTTGCGGCGAATCTGTCCGTCTTTCTCCCAGGAACGGGTCTGCAGTTTACCCTCGACATAGAGCTTCATACTCTTGCGGACATAGCGCTCGGCCCATTCCGCCAGATTGCGCCAGAGCACGATAGAGTGCCAGTCCGTATGATCCGGCACTTGGGTTCCGTTTTGCATAGTGTAGCCACGTTCGGTGGTGGCCAGATTGAAATTGGCAATACAAACGCCTCGGTCAAGATAACGTACTTCAGGGTCGGAACCCACATTTCCAATCAAAATAACTTTGTTAACACTGGACATAACTGTAAATAAGGATTAATGTTTCGTAATAAGTGATTTTTGTTAGCGACTGCAAAAATACTGCTTTTTTTTGATATATGCAAATTTATTTGAAAATATTTACTTTTTTATAAAAATATAAAAAAAACATTTGCGTATATGCGATTTTTTTTGTACCTTTGCGGCGAATTTGAAAACAACAACTGAAATTGACTAAAACAATCAAATATCGTATGAAACACACCATGATTTGGGTGGCGGCATTGCTGCTGACCCTGAGTAGCACATTGAGTGCGCAAGAGCCATCGCAACAGCGTATCCGCTGTATCGCTTTCTACAACCTGGAGAATCTGTTTGACACGATTCACGACGAGGGCAAGAACGACTATGAGTACCTGCCGGACGGCGGTATGCACTGGACGGGCATGAAGTACGAGCACAAAATCCAGCGTATGGGTTATGCCGTAGCCCAATTAGGCACGGACGAAGACCCGCGCGGTGCGGCCTGTGTAGGCGTGGCTGAGGTAGAGAATATAGGTTGTCTGTATGACCTGTGCCGTGAGACAAACACCAAATACGGGCGCGCGTACAAACCTATACTCATTGAGGGACCGGACCGCCGTGGCGTGGATGTTGGCTTCCTATATGACACGACCGCTTTCCGTCCGACCAAGGTGGCCGGCTACGAGTTGAAAGCCCATTATGCGGACGGTGGCGTCATCAAGACACGTCTGCAGCTGTTAGTGTCCGGCTATATGTATGACGATGACCATTCGACAATTGTCAAGGACAAACTGCATATCATCGTCAATCACTGGCCGAGCCGTTACGGCGGTGAGTTGTCCAGCCGTCCGGGACGTGATACAGCCGCCATGCTGAGTCTGCATATATGCGACTCGATCTACCAGCGGGAACCGAACGCCAAGATTATTATCATGGGCGACCTGAATGACGATCCGGACAACCATAGCTGCAAAGAAGTACTCAATGCAAAGAAAAACCGCGAAGATGTCGGCAAACAGGGACTGTTCAATACGCTGTGGCTCAAACTGGAAAAAGGCGTCGGTTCGTTGGCATACAACGGCAGCTGGAACCTGTTCGACCAGATTATTATCTCCGAGCCGCTGCTGAACGAAAATATCAACTCGGGCAAGTGGTACTACTGGAAATCGCAGGTGTTCAACAAACCTTTCCTCACCGTGCAGGAGGGCAAGGACAAGGGAACTCCGCTGCGTACGCACAAAGCCGGCGTATGGCAGGACGGATACGGAGACCACTATCCCACGATGATTTATCTGCTTCGTAAAAACTAAACAACTCAATAGAATGCAACAACTGAGTCGCAAGACATCGCCTATCAAAATGCGCAATTACGGACGCATTATTCAGGACATGATTGAATACGCGTGCGTGCTGGAAGATGCCGAACAGCGTGAGGCGCTGGTGGCATATATCGCGCAGTGCATGCGTCAGAAGAATCAGGTCTGGAACAAGGACCAGGAGTCGGGCGTGGCACGTATCGCAGAAGACATCGAGCGTCTGTCCGGCGGACGGATTCATTACGAGGTGCCGCAACCGCGCGAGACCATGCCGGCCGAACAGCTTCAGCCGCAGCCAGCCGCTCCGCAACCAAAAACAAGAAGAAAGAAAGTAACACGATAAGCTTTTGTGGCAATGGAATCAAATCCGTTCAAAGTGTTTGCCGGTTCCCAGGGTAAAGAACTTGCCAAAGGCATATGCCGGTATCTTGGTTGCCCGATGGGCAATGTGAAAATAGACCATTTCTCGGATGGCGAGTTCGCGGCTTCGTTCGACGAGTCGGTTCGCGGCATGTCGGTCTATCTGGTGCAATCGACACGTCCGAGCAGCGACAACCTGATGGAACTGCTGCTGATGATTGATGCCGCCAAACGTGCCAGTGCATACAAGGTAATAGCCGTCATCCCCTATTTCGGATGGGCGCGCCAGGACAGAAAGGACAAACCGCGCGTATCGATCGGAGCCAAACTGGTAGCCAATATGCTGCAGGTGGCGGGTGCTGACCGCGTCATAACAGTGGATTTGCATGCCGACCAGATTCAGGGGTTCTTTGACATTCCCGTGGATCATATCTACGGCTCCAACGTGCTGGCTCCCTATGTGGCCGGGCTGAATCTGAAGAAGATGATTGTTGCTTCTCCGGATGTGGGCGGCTCGAAACGTGCTGCCGCTTTTGCCAAGAAGCTCCATGCCATGATAGACCGCGAAGTGCCGATGGTGATCTGCTACAAGAATCGTCCGGACTTCAATCAGGTGTCGGAGATACGCGTGCTGGGTGACGTCTATGGCAAGAATGTGGTCATCGTGGATGATATTGCCGACACGGCTGGTACGCTCTGCAAGGCGGCAGAGGTGCTCAAACGTGCGGGAGCTATATCCGTGCGGGCCGTTGTTACGCACGGTGTGATGTCCGGTCCGGCATGCCAACGGATTGACGAGAGCGAACTGGACGAGCTGGTCTTCACCGATTCGCTGTCGTTTGACACTAACCGTTGCGCCAAGGTGCATCAGGTCACTCTGGCTGAAGCCATCGCTGCGGTAATCCGTGCTATCCAGGATCACCAGAGCATCAGTGAAGTGAACGAGAATTAAACTCTTTACATGTGTGTATGCGCGCGCGTTACTTATTATACATATTATTAGCAGCAGGTATGCTTTGCGCTTGTGGCGGCAAGACCAGCCACAACGAAGTCGTTGTCAATCGCCGTCCGTTCTCGGGTGATTCGGCCTATCAGTATGTGGCGGCTCAGATGGATTTCGGTCCGCGTGTGCCCGGCACCGAGGAACATGACTCCTGTGTGCTGTGGCTGACAGAGACGCTGCGCAGGTTTGGTGCCGACGTGGAGATACAGGAAGGCACCATGCCGGATTATGCCGGCGAACCGCAACCGATACGCAACATTGTGGCGCATATCGGTCAGGACAGTACGGCGAAGCGTATCTTGCTCTGTGCCCATTTCGATTGCCGTCCTTGGTGCGACGAGGATGAAGAAGCCTCTTGGTATCAGCCTGTTCCGGGAGCCAACGACGGAGCGAGCGGCGTGGCTATCCTGTTGGAAGTGGCACGCCAGCTGCAACTGAAACCTCTTCAGCGCGGTATCGATATCGTCTTGTTCGATTGTGAGGATATGGGAACGCCGAGTTTCCTGAAGGATCTTGACCGCCAGGACACGTGGTGTCTCGGAAGTCAGTTGTGGTCTAAGGATGCATCGCTTCGCGGACGCTACGAATGGGGCATGCTGTTGGATATGGTAGGTGCGCCTGGAGCTACGTTCTATCGCGAGTATTACTCCGAGCAACAGGCTTCGGCCTACGTGGAGAAAGTGTGGCATACTGCTTCGGTGCTCGGCTACGACAACTATTTCTGTGACCGGCAAGCCGGCGCTATCGTGGATGATCATTTCTACGTGGCGCGGGACCTGAAAATACCGGTGCTGGATATTATCCATATCGACCCTGCGACGGGTGCTTTCCCGGCATGGTGGCACACACCAAACGACGATATGCAGCAGATTGACAAGGCTACCTTGCAGGCTGTAGGCGAGGTCGTGATGAGTGTGCTCTAAACGCAAATCCGATGAGAGAACTGCTGAAAATAAAAGACCTGCACGCTTCGATTGCGGGCAAGGAGATATTGAAGGGCGTCAACCTCGTGATAAACAGTGGCGAGGTGCATGCCATTATGGGTCCCAACGGTGCCGGCAAATCGACACTCTCGGCTGTGCTGACAGGTCATCCGGCCTATGAGGTGACGCAAGGCGAAGTGTGGCTTCGCGGCAAGAACCTGCTGGAGTTGCCTCCGGAACAGCGTGCAAGAGAAGGCATCTTTCTCAGTTTCCAATATCCCGTAGAGATTCCCGGCGTCAGTATGACCAATTTTATGCGTACGGCAGTGAACGGGAAACGTCAGTATGAAGGGAAAGAGCCGCTGGGCGCCCGCGAGTTTCTGAAACTCATGAAGGAGAAACGTGCGCTCCTGGAGATGGGCGACAAACTGCAGAACCGCTCGGTCAATGAAGGATTCTCCGGCGGCGAGAAGAAGAAAAACGAGATATTCCAGATGGCGATGCTGGAACCGTGTCTGTCGATTCTGGATGAGACGGACAGCGGACTGGATATTGATGCCTTGCGTATCGTCGCCGAAGGCGTGAACCGCCTAAAGACAGCGGAGAATGCCACCATTGTCATCACCCACTACCAACGTCTCTTGGACTATATCGTTCCCGATTTCGTACATGTGTTGGCCGATGGCCGCATTGTCAAGACGGGCGACAAATCCTTAGCACTCGAACTCGAGGAACATGGATATGAGGGAGTGAAAAGTTGAAGGAGTTAAGGAGTTAAGGAGTGAAGGAGTTAAGGTTACATAGCGGTGAAGTTTTCGAGCGCGTGTTTGTCAACGAACCGCCCTTGGACTTGCGCATTGTGCAGGAGGCGGATTCGCGGGTGAAGATTCATGTAGTGAATTTTTCGGAGGATTCGGAGTATTCGGAGATTTTGAATAAAATTACCGTTGAGCAACAGGGCGAAGGCTGCGTGACGGAGATATACGGTCTGGGATACCTGCGCGGTGAAGATCATGTGGAGACCGAGACGCATGTCAGGCATATAGTGGGCGGAGGCGAGAGCAAGCAACTCTTTAAGTATGTGTTGGCAGACCGTTCGCAGGGTGCGTTTTACGGCGAACTGCTGATAGCCAAGGACGCGCAGAAGACCCGGACAGAGCAGGTGAACCGTAACCTGCTGCTTAGCCGTGAGGCGCAGATGCGTACCCGTCCGCAATTAGAGATATACGCCGATGACGTCCAGGCCAGCCATGGCGCGACAACCGGGCAACTTGACGAATCGGCCCTGTTTTATATGCAGCAGCGCGGTATCAACCGCGACGAGGCCTACCGGATGCTGGTGGCCGCTTTTCTAAAAGATGTGCTGGAAACGGTGGCTGACGAAGAGACACGCACACGCTTAATGGACGCGATTGATCGTGTAGTCGAGTAGCAGAAGCAGACTTCTGCGTGCATCGCAATCAGGGAATACAGACAAGGCTTCTTCGGCCAGACGTTTGTGTTCCTGCATTTTTTTATAGGCGTATCCGATGCCGTCGAAGCGCAGTACAAAAGCCTTGATGTCCTGTTCCGCTTCGGAAACTTTGACGGAAGGATCTTGCTTGGCGAGTGCTTCTGCGAGCCTGCGAATCTCCGCGGCTTCCGTTTCCGGAGCACGCTTGAGCGAAACAAGCAGCGGGAGCGTGGCTTTGCCGTCGCGGATATCATTCATGGTGGGTTTTCCCAATTCTTCCAAATCGGAGTAGTCGAGCACGTCGTCTTTCAACTGGAAACAGATGCCTAATTGGCGTCCGAACTCGCGCAATGCGCTTATTTGCCGCTGGCTGCCGGCTGCGGATTCGGCTCCTGCCTCGCAGCAGGCGGCAAACAGACGAGCTGTCTTCTGCTCAATGATGCGCATGTATTGCGCCTCGTCAATCCACATTGAGCGGTTGGCATGCAACTGGAGTATCTCGCCTGAAGAGAGCGACCGTCCCAAATCGGAGATAATGCTGAGAATCTTTGTGTTACGCACCTCGGCAATCAGACCGATGACACGAGCCAACATGTAGTCGCCCGCCAGTACGGCCACCTTGTTGTTCCAGCGCACGTGCACCGCATCCGCCCCACGACGGGTAGGGGAGTTGTCCACAACGTCGTCGTGCACCAGGCTGGCTGTATGCAGCAGTTCGAGCGCCACGGCGGTAGAGATGGTCTTGTCGGTGATGCAGTTGCACAGGCGTGCCGCTTCGATGACAAGGATGGGGCGCAACTGCTTGCCGCGCTTGGCTGAGACGTATTGAAGAACATCGTTCAGCAACTCCTGCTCCGCCGATAAACTGTCGGCGAACTTCTGCTCATAGGCACGCAGGGCGTCCTCTATTTCTGTCCGTATTTGACGAAGTGTGTCCATCGGATGCCAAATCGGGCGCAAAGGTACTATTTTTTTTTGATTTATGCAACAAAAATGGCAAGATATATTGAAAATGACACGCAAATTATTGTGTATGTCGAAAAAATGTAGTAATTTTGCGTGCTAAAAACGTAAAAGTCCGTTATTAAGATACAGGAGTTTTGTTAGTGGCGTGATTGATGTCAGTCCGACGACGATAACGACTTTTCATGTGCTGTGGTTCGCGTTGGCGGCCTTCTTGCTGCTCAACCTCGTGGTGGCTGCGATTGTCAATAACTACCAGCAGGCAATGGACGAATCGAAACAAGAAGAGAAGAAAGAAAAATAGTGTACGAAATGTGTCAATTTTTCCACCTCTGTTTGCAAAAAAAGTAGTAATTTTGCAACGTGATAAAGTATGTATATACTTTTTGATACGAAAAAACACTAATTCTTAATAAATATATTGTATGAAAGCTTTCATGGACAAAGATTTCCTGCTGCAAACAGAGACCGCACAGGAGTTGTATCACGAGCATGCTGAGCACATGCCGATCATTGATTACCATTGTCATTTAATTCCGCAGATGGTTGCCGAGAACAAACGCTTTGAGTCGATCGCGCAGATCTGGCTCATGGGCGACCATTACAAATGGCGCGCTATGCGTTCGAATGGTGTGGACGAGCGTTTCTGCACCGGAAAGGACACAACCGATTGGGAGAAATTCGAGAAATGGGCAGAGACGGTGCCTTACACCTTCCGCAACCCGTTGTATCATTGGACGCATCTGGAGCTTAAGACTGCTTTCGGTATCGAAGATCGTCTGAATCCTGAAACGGCACGCGCTATCTATGACAAGTGCAACGACCTGATTGCCAACGATCCGAAGTTCTGTCCGCAGGGACTCATGAAACACTATGGTGTGGAACTCGTTTGTACGACCGATGATCCGGCTGATTCGCTCGAATGGCATCAGATGCTCAAGAACGACCCGAAAGCCGAGGTTCGCATGTTGCCTACTTGGCGTCCGGACGCAGGTATGAACATCGAAGCCGCTACTTGGAAAGCATACATCGAGAAACTGGCTAAGGTTGCCGGTGTGGAGATCCGCAATTTCGCAGACCTCGTAGCTGCACTGCAAAAACGCCATGACTTCTTCGAGTCGATGGGATGCCGTCTCTCCGATCACGGCATCGAAGAGTTTTACGACGAGCCGTACACAGACACAGAAATCAACGCCATCTTCGAAAAAGTACTCGCCGGCAAGGCACTCTCCGCATACGAGATTCGTCAGTACAAGCACGCTTATCTGCATGCTCAGGCTGAGATGGACTATGCTTCAGGCTGGACACAGCAGTATCACTACGGTGCTATCCGTAACAATAACAGCAAGATGTTTGCGCAACTCGGTGCAGACACCGGTTTTGACTCGATCGGCGAGTTCACAACCGCTAAGGCAATGAGTCATTTCCTCGATGAGATGAACAGCGAAGGACATCTGGCAAAGACCATCCTTTATAACCTCAACCCGTGTGCCAACGAAGTAATCGCTACCATGCTCGGTAACTTCCAAGATGGTTCCGTTCCGGGTAAGATTCAGTTCGGTAGCGGTTGGTGGTTCCTCGATCAGAAAGACGGTATGGAGAAGCAGATGATGGCGCTCTCGAACCTCGGTCTATTGAGCCGCCTCGTCGGCATGTTGACCGACAGCCGTTCGTTCCTCTCGTACCCGCGTCATGAGTACTTCCGTCGTACGCTCTGTAACGTCCTAGGCAACGACATCGAGAACGGCATGATCCCGTACACCG
>JAFPJV010000072.1 GCA_017425065.1 Paludibacteraceae bacterium | reverse complement strand
TTAGGAATCGTCACAGAGGTCAAACCCCAGCAACCTTTGAAAGCATCCCCTCCAATGCTTGTGACGCTATTGGGAATTTCAATAGAGGTCAAACCGCTGCAAAGATAGAAAGCATAATCTCCAATGCTTGTGACGCTATTACCAATCGTCATAGAGGTCAAATCGCTGCAACGAGAGAAAGCCCACTCTCCAATGCTTGTGACGCTATTGGGAATGGTCACAGAGGTCAAACGGTAGCAATCAGAGAAAGCAGAACTACCAATGCTTGTGACGCTATTGGGTATCGTCACAGAGGTCAAACGGCTGCAATTACGGAAAGCATACTCTCCAATGCTGGTGACGCTATTGGGAATCGTTACTGAGGTCAAACCGCTGCAATCAGAGAAAGCCCTATCTCCAATGCTTGTGACGCTATTGCCAATCGTCACAGAGGTCAAACCGGTGCAATTCCAGAAAGCAAAATTTCCTATGCTTGTGACGCTGTTAGGAATCGTCATAGAGGTCAAACTGCTGCATTCATGGAAAGCCCAATCTCCAATGGTTGTGACGCTGTTGGGAATAATCACAGAGAGCAAACTACTGCACTCCCGAAAAGCCAAATCTCCAATGCTTGTGACGCTAGTTGGAATGGTCACAGAAGTCAAACCGGTACAAAATTCGAAAGCACGACTGTTAAGTTCTGTGACACTGTATGTTTTACCTTCATAAGTAACATCTTCTGGAATTACAATATCACCCGAAGGATTTGCAAAAGGAGAGCACAACACTTTAGCCGTTAAGTTATCATCATTCAAAATGTAATAGAATTCGCCAATTTTTGTGCAGGCCTCTGCGAACACGATTCCAATACTTGCTGCAAGCGCAAGGAGAAGAGTAAATAGTTTTTGTTTCATAATTATTTGATTTTATTGTTTTGAAAAAATAATACACAATAACGATTCTATCCCGATGCTATCTAAACTGCCAAATTTTTGTTTAAACTTTGTCGTCTTCACGCGGGAACTTCTATATTTGGTGTGCTCCCGATTCACAAATTTTTTATCATCTTTTTTTAAGATCCAACTCTTTCCATATAAATTTTCTGCACCTTTATATGCACCAGCATTCAAATACACATATTTTTGGGGAAGAATCTGCGGCGTTAGATTAAAACCGATTCTGTACGCTGTATCGTAAATGGAAAGATAAGCATGAGGGGTGCCTCCCGACTTAAACACAGAATCCACATAATCATACAACTCCTCAAAATCTTTACATTTATTAATTCTCTCCACATTTAATGATAAACCATCTATGACGTAAAAGGTTTTAGGTGATGCATAAAATTGCCGTCTTTGATGGTCATTAGGCATTGCAGGATGCCATGGATGTCCGGCATTAATGTATGAGACTTTTAGCCACAGATCATTCGTCTTTATAGCAGGAACACTAATGTCAAAACCATAAACATAATTATAAAAAACGGAGGTCTTTTGGACACTACCGCACTTTAGAACTAATTGGTCAAAAAGAGATCGTAATACGTTTTGGTAATGTGGAATTAAGACTTCATCAATAAAGTGTTGATTGGTTATAATACTTTTCATACTGATAATATTTATACATTTAAATTAAATTAGTAACATCTATGCTGTCCGTTTCCTTTACCCATTTTCGAGCCCCTATGGAATCAAATCCTTTGAAAGTAAAAACTCCTATAAACTTGTATTCTTTATTTCCAAAGAAATCCCTGTATTTGCAAAAAACTATTCGTTTCTCCTCTTTATTAAACACATCCTTTGTTGCTGCGATATCAATACTTCCCGTTGCCTTATCAATTTTATATTCCTCAATCTCATCTTTTGCAAGATTAAGGATGTTTTTCCAAGTAGCACTATTTGTATTAGGAGTCCATACTGCATAACCGCCTTTCAAATCGAATCCTCCGGGGCTTAAAAAACCTCTTTTGCGTATTTTGGTATTAAAAGCTTTTGCAATCTTATCAATTGACTTAAATGCAATATAGTCTTTTGTGCTGAGAGTTTTTTGCATAGGAAAATACTGGTCATTCCAAGGGATAAAATTGTCCCCTATCTCTTCAATTCTTTGGTGAATTAGGGCAACAATTTTATCAATTTGATCAGACAAACCATCAATACCATAATTAATACTGATATTATCAGGATCATAAGTACAGATACAATGCAACTCACCTCCTGCTTTTTCTACTATTTTCACATTTCTTTTATAATCGGCCTTTTCATTATTCTTGTGATGAGATTCGTTAATTTCTATCCACATGTTTAATTGGGGAAGATATAAATCACCTAATGCATATTTATGGGCCGATATATCAACATGCTGCTGAATTACAAATTTCACATCCGTACGTTTTAGTCGATGCCATATACCGGTAATGACAAACATCTCCGTTCGTTTTTCATGAAGAGCAGCAAACAAGCGCTCCATGTAATCTAATTTATCCATTACGTTATTCATAATATTTAAAGTTTTTGCTTACTCTTTCAAGGATTGTCTTATCTCACGTCCGTTCGAACGATTAATACGGCATTCTCCACTGCGTTCCGAACGTCGTCAGTCTTGGCTTCGGCGAGTTGCGTAAGCACGGCTTACACTTGCACTTGCTCAAGACTTCGGCATTCTCCAGTTATATAATTACGCGCATGTACACGCACAAAAAAGTACTACTCTTGTTGGATTTATCGCAGAGGCTCTCGCATAGCCCGAATCACAAATACAACAAAAGTAGTACACAACAAATGTACTAATAATTGTCAATCTTTGTGATTCTTGAAAATTTGCGAGATTTCTGCGAATCCAATTGGTATTATTAGTATAAAAAATATGTAGGCGTCTCGCCAAGGATAGCGATTGCCCTCTTCTCCGCTGAGAAGATGGTGCAAAATTACAACAATTATTTGACATACGCAAATAAATTGTTATTTTTTTTGCCCGAACGCCGTTTTTTTGCACATATCGTGTACTACTTGTGTGCTGCAATGCGACTTGCAGGTGCAAAAGTACAACAAAAAAAGCAAGGACGCAAGGATTTTCTCCTTTGCGCCCCAATTAGCCCTAAAAAACGCTATAAAAGCGACAATTTGCAAAAAGAGCGAGAAAGAGAAAAGAAGCAAAAGAGAAAGAGAGAGAAAAGAGTATAAGAGTATTTAAAACCTTACTTTTTTTTGAAAAAAAAGTGAAAAATCCCAAATCGTTAAATATCATCCAGGGGAATTTGATTGAGGTTTCGTTGGATAGTGATTGGAAGATGATCACGGCGTCGGAGCGGGCTCACAAGACCGAAACGCACAGAGCGCGTTTAACTTGCCGCCGCTCCTCCTTTCCCCACGAACTATCGCTGCGCTAGCAGTTCGCGGGGGCCCCAACATCACGTGATCGGCTCTTCCTCGGATTGCCCTCGGAAGATGATCACGTGATGAATATGCGGGAGATTCTGGCGTTTACCGCACCTCTTGTCCGGTGACGGTATATATCTTGTCGCCGCGGAGGATGAAAATTTGATCATTCATACGGATCTTGCGCGCCTTTTCGGTTGATAGAACATCTTCAAGACCTACGGTCGGATTGACGGATTCGCCTTCGACGGTTGTGGTGAAAGTACCTGTCTTAGAGTCAATGATGGCGTCTCCTTCATCCTTGGAATTAATCGAATAACCATACTGCGTACCGCTTGTCAAACCGGTAACGGTGAACTTGAAGCCTTCCGTCTGTGCTTGCTGGGTATGGTTCGCGCCATTACGTCCAGGCACAAAGGCTATGCCAACTAATTGACCATTGGCATTGAACTTCAGCACACAGAACACTTCTCCGTCTTTGGTGATTTCAATTTCGTAAGCATAGGCATCATTAACGGTCGGCCAGGAGATCTCTGCTGTATTGTCTGTCGGCACGACAGTAACGTCTCCGTCTGACGTAGTTGTCTCGGCGCTCTTGATCTGTATATCAAACTCACCCCAGAATTCATCGCGTTTATAGGCACGCTCACGGTCTTTCGGTACATAGAGATAGATATATTGTTTGTTGCCTACATTCTCAAAAGTAGTTGCATTGATAGTCGGAACGATGGTCGCGTAGCAGGTAATATCATCAAAATTCTTACATTCCGCGAAAGCGTAGTTTCCGACAGATTCTACATTCCCGCAAATGAACAAATGATTAAGTGTCTTGGTATTATAGAACGCACTATCACCGATTGCTGTAATGCCATCACCAATAATGAGTGTGATCATCCGCGTCGGAGCTTCAAGACCAAAGGTATAGTTCTCCGTTAATTCGCCGTTTCCTGTAATCGTCAGTGTCTTGGATTGATCATCATAAGACCATATAAGCGCATTGTCCTTACCGCACGAACCGGATTTGTCGATCGCGAATTCGGCTGTGAATGTCGTATCTTGTGTCAGTTCAATTATTCGCGGGTTGTCAGTCACGCCATCATTCCATTGTACAAAATGATAGCCGTAGTCGGGAGTAGCTGCTAATTCTAATTCATCACAACTATTTTGAGGATAACGAACTGTCCCGTTTGTAGTATATACAGCAATACTATAAGGAAGAGGCTTATACTTGACTCGGCTATCGTTTTTAAGCATCTGCTTTACTCTATCTAAATCGTCGCATGTAGCATAGATATCGGTCAAACTGCTACAGCTATAGAAAGCATTTTCTCCAATGCTTGTAACGCTATTGGGAATGGTTATAGAGGTTAAACTACTGCAATTTTGGAAAGAAGAGTTACTAATATATTTAGTGCCTTCTATAATAGTATATGTTGATAAAGTTCTATCTACCACATCAACTAAATATGTATCAGCATATCTAATATTATCTATTACAGGCAAACCGATGCAGCCATAGAAAGCACCATCTCCAATACTTGTGACACTGTTAGGAATCTCAATCGATGTCAAATCGGTACAACCAAGGAAAGCTCCAGTTCCAATGTTTGTGACGTTGTTGCCAATTATTACAGAGGTCAAACCGGTGCATTCAGAAAAAGCATAGTTTCCAATGCTTGTGACACTACTTCCAATGATGTAGTTTCTTACTTGATTACCAAAGATATTTTTTATACTATAACCGCCAGAACTATAATCTTTGCTCACGATAGCATTTGAATGAATAGTCACTGAGGTCAAACCGCTGCAACCTGAGAAAGCATTATTTCCAATGCTTGTGACGCTATTACCAATCGTCACAGAGGTCAAACCGGAGCAATCATAGAAAGCCGCTTCTCCAATGCTTGTGACGCTATTAGGGATGACTATTTCTCCTAATGCAGCATTAGAACAAACCAGAAGAGTTGTTTTCGTATTATCATTATACACAAGCCATCCATCTACAAATCCATTCATACTTTTTGCACCCCACGGCGAACCGGCGGTTGCCGTACCTCTATATATAATATTGAAAACATTATAAAAAGCATCTGCTCCAATACTGGTGACGCTATTGGGAACAGTTATAGAGGTCAAAGCGAAGCAATCTCTGAAAGCCCAAGTTCCAATGCTTGTGACGCTGTTGGGAATAGTCACAGAGGTCAAAGCGAAGCAATTTTTGAAAGCATAACTTCCAATGCTTGTAACGCTGTTGGGAATAGTCACAGAGGTCAAACTGCTGCAATCATTGAATACACCCTCGCTAATACTTGTGACGCTATTTGGAATCGTGACGGAGGTCAGACCAGTGCAACCCTCGAAAGCATAATTTCCAATGCTTGTGACGCTATTAGGAATTTCTATAGAGGTCAAGCCGGTGCAACCACAGAAAGCACCAGCTCCAATGGAAGTAATACCAGAAACATCCATAGATTCCGAATAAGTTTTCTTACTTTTCGCGGGAGTTTTTTCTGCATGAAAAACTTCCAGTGTCCCTACATCAGGGTTCTCTCCCGTAAAGACGTACTTGATTTGATCACCAGGAACAAAGCCGTGATGGCCATAACCGAGGTCAAACCACCTAGATCCGCCATCGCTACCAATGATATTGATGTTAGCACCGATAATGTTCTCGTCAGTTACTGTTGAGAGGTAAGAATAGGAGTTCGGACCGTCCTTCTCCATCATTTCCCAGTTCCAGCCGTTACCAGCGCACTTTATGTACATATCTTCCGCTTTCACTACGTTGGAATAAGTAAATGTCACAGATTTGATATTGGCTCTCCATTGATACCATGGCGAGCCATCTAACATATCACCATATCCTGTAATATGAAGTTCATTAGTTTGTGGATCAAAAGCCCATAATAGATGATAGCCGCAGTAACCAGAGGTCTGGGCAATGAGGGTTGTACTTGCAAAAAGCGCAAGGAATAAAGTAAAGATTTTTGTTTTCTTAGCCGCAAGGGCACGATTAATTTTGATAAAATTTTTCATAATAGTTAAATTTTATATAATGTTAATTTAGTTTTGCATACTCTTTGATGGATTGTCTTATCTCACGTCCGTTCGAACGATTAATACGGCATTCTCCGTTAAATCTTATAATTATTGTTCGCGCATATACACGCACAAAAAAACTACTCTCGTTGTATTTATCAATGTGACTTTCGCATAGTCCGAATCACAAATACAACAAAAGTAGTACACGATACATGCACCAACAAATGCCAATCTTTGTGATTCTGGAAATTTGCGAGATTTCTGCGAATCCAATTGGTATTATTAGTATAAAAAATGTGTAGGCGTTTCGCCACGGATGGCGATAGCCTTCTTCTCCACTGAGAAGACGCTGCAAAATTACAACATTTATCCGACATATGCAAATAAATTGTTATTTTTTTGCCCGAACGCCACTTTTTTGCACATATCGTGTACCACTTGTGTGCAGTGATGCGACTTGCAGGTGCAAAAGTACAACAAAAAAAGCAAGGGCGCAAGGATTTTCTCCTTTGCGCCCCAATTAGCCCTAATTTTCCCATCCTACTTTTTTCCGTTCCAATCGGAGTAAATCAACGGATAGTCTTCGCATATATTCCGCAAGCGAAGATGGTCACGGCTTAAAATATACATATATAGTTCCTGTAATGGCTCTTCATACTGCGGATATGTCTGCATTAATCGCTTATGCTCTTCAAGCATTTTATCTCCGTAGCCGCCAAGCAAAGGAATGGCTGCATTCATAGTCTTTTCCGTCATACCGGCTAACGAATCGGCATACACTTGAAAGAGAGATTTATATTGCTTTTCTGCTTCTTCTTTCACGCTCAACCATGAGGAATCCGCTATCGGTTGATCCGGCAACGGCCGTGGCACCGATTTGTCAGAGCGGGACAATGGCACAGCGGTTGTATTCTTGGTCTTTTCAGGTATGTCAGCTATCGAATCAGCACACATATGATACAGAGAATCTTCCTGCCATATGGAATCCGTCATCGGTTGATCCGGTAACGGCTGTGGCATCGACTCTTCGGAGCGGGACAACCACAGCAGAGCCGCCACTACAAGCAAACCCGCAAACAACAGCGGCATCAACCGCATCATCTGCCAATATCGGTGAACCGCAGTGTTTATCCGGCGCACGGAAGCATATCTTCTGACATGCTTAGCAGAGCAGCAACGGCGTACTATCATCCTTAGTCGCCTGGGGAAGAGTCTCTCTAATATCTTTCCGAGGGCATAGATGTCTTTGGCTATAGGCAGGTGATCGCTATCAACCGGCATCGTATCGGCAATAGACGGCGAGGTGCCAATGTTCTTGGCTATATAAGCATCTGTATCAGCAAAACCGAAATCTATCAGACGTATATGATTGCCGGCATCGGTAATGAGTATATTGCTACTTTTCAGGTCGCCGTGTACGACTTGACGTTCATGTAAGTATATCAATGCTTCCATGAGTTCGTCCGCTATGCGACGGCGTTCCGCAAAAGAAGGTTTCTCCTTTAAATAACAATCCAGCGTGCGCCCAGCTACATACTCCATCACGATTGCTCTTCCCAATTCGGGCACATCCGTCATCTGCCATGTTTTGACCACATACAGGCAGTCAATAGCATGCATGATATCATACTCGCGCTGTAGCAGCAACCGGTTGCGTGCCGCGTTGCCTTCTTCCTCTTTGGCAACCTTCAGCACCACGCGCTTTCCGTCCGCCATCGCTCGATAGACGCGGTTGTGACCACCGTCCGACAACAACTCGAAATCCGAGAAGCCGGATACACCCAATTCGCGGGCAGAAAGGTCACGCAAAGGACCCGATGTGAATTCAGAAGTAGCCATTACGGGTGCAAAAGTACGACTTTTTTTGCATATATCAAAATTTTTGTGTACTTTTGCAGCCAAAATCAGAAGTAACACTATGACAACATCGTTTCTTTCGGACAGCATCGAGGTGCAGCAGACCAAACAAGCAGTGGAGGCACGGTATGGCAGCCGTCCTGACAGTCCCGCCGATTTTGCGGAACTGAGTCTGCACATCAAACAAGCAACGGCCAAGGAAATAAGTCCCGACACCCTCAGCCGCATTTGGGGCTATAAGAAAGGCTATGAACATGTGCGCCGTTCGGTAATAGAAATCCTGAACGAATACGCCCACGCCGGCGAAGAGTCGGATTTCGTATATGACGTTGCCGTCCGGGCGGAAGAGATACATGCGGGACAGAAGGTGCGCATCGCATGGCTGCCCGACAGAATATGCGTGTTGGAATATCTCGGCGAATATCGCTGGCGGGTAGCAAACGTATGTAACAGCAAACTGCAACCCGGGGACACGTTTTCCTGCCGTGTTATTGCGAAGAGACAGCCCCTGATAGTGGATCATCTGCAAACGAATAACGGCTGCTATGACGGATATGCTATCGGCGGAAAAAACGGATTGACTTCCGTGGAGAAAATTCTTTAATCCTGAAATCGTTATGAAAATCTGTATTATAGGGACGGGGAATGTGGCCGTGAATTTAGAGCACGGTTTTGGTCAGAAACATATACGGGCAGTCATGCACTCGTCGCGTTCGCTTGCGGATTTGCCGGAGGCAGACTGCTATATCTATGCCGTAGCGGATCAGGCATTGCGGGACGTAGCGTCGCAAGTTCATTCTCCCAAGGCGCTTCATGTGCATACTTCGGGTACGATGCCCGTTACGGTCTTCGGCGAAGACAAGCCTCATGCCGGCGTGCTGTATTTCTTCCAGTCGTTCTCGAAGGAGCAACTGATTGAGGACTGGAGTCCCATCCCGGTCTTCATCGAGGGACGCAGCATCGACGACATAGCAGCCGTCTATACCTTGGCGCAGACCTTCACGAACCGTATCTTCGAATGCTCGCAGGCAGAGCGGGAGCGGCTGCATGTCGCGGGAGTGTTTGCGAACAACTTCGTGAATCTGATGTACTGCATGGCAGGCGACCTGCTTCGCGGCACGAGTATTCCGTTTGAGGTGCTGTTGCCGCTCATCGACCAGACAGCGGCGAAAGTACACACGCTGCCACCACACGAGGCACAAACAGGCCCGGCCAAAAGAAATGACCGGGCCGTGATGGCGCACCATGTGTCGCTGCTAAGCGACGACGAACGTGCCGTCTATGAATTGCTTTCCCGCCTGATTCTTAATAGCCGGGATGAATAGATTCCATCAATGCGTTGAAATTCGATTCAAAGCTGAATGATTTCTTGAGCATGAAGTAGTTTTCGGGGTCGAGACAGTACGGATAGGCAAACCGGAGAAATTCCAGTCTCCGGTCGTCGAAGCTGAAGGTCTCCGCCACTTGCGCCAAATCGCTGGTGCAGAAAGCGCCGAGCGAAACGCACAACTTGGCAACTTCAAGCCGTTTGTCGTCGAAAGACTGGTCTTTGAGCACCCGGAGAACCATCTCCATACGTTGTGCGTCGAGACATTCGACACGTTCCGTACGATGATGTCTGCCGTTCATGTGCGGGCCTCCACGACCGTCATGTCCGGGACGCCCTCCGCGCGGCGGTTGTGCCACGCAGAGGACGGTTGCCAGACAGAATGCTGTTATCAGAATGTAACGTTTCATATTTTCAATGAATAATGAATAATGAATATTTATTCAATATCGTTATTACATCATGCCTCCCATGCCGGGATTCGGCATTGCGGGAGCGGGATGTTCTTCGGGTTTGTCCACGATGACGCACTCGGTCGTCAGGAACATACCTGCGATAGAAGCGGCATTCTCCAGTGCAACACGTGTCACCTTGGCGGGATCCACAACGCCAGCGGCAAACAGCGGTTCATAAACATCCGTGCGGGCATTGTAGCCGAAGTCGTCCTTGCCGGCACGTACTTTATCGACGATGACTGCACCTTCCTTGCCGGCGTTCGCCACGATCTGGCGCAGCGGTTCCTCGATAGCACGACGGATGATTTCGATACCGGTCTGCTCGTCTTCGTTGTCGCCCTTCAGGCTTTCCAAAGCTTTCTGCGCACGGATATACATCACGCCGCCACCGGGCACGATACCTTCTTCTACGGCCGCACGCGTAGCACTGAGTGCATCGTCCACGCGGTCTTTTTTCTCCTTCATTTCCACCTCGCTGGCAGCACCGACGTTGAGTTGTGCCACGCCTCCGGCGAGTTTGGCGAGACGTTCCTGGAGCTTCTCCTTGTCGTAGCTGGACTTGGTAGCCTGGATCTGGGCTTTGATCTGTGCGATACGAGCGGCTATAGCCTCTTTGTCGCCGGCACCGTTGACGATGGTCGTATTCTCCTTGCTGACGGTGATGGATTCGGCTGTGCCGAGCATATCCAGCGTAGCCTGATCCAATTTGATACCTTTCTCCTCGGAGATAACGGTGCCTCCGGTCAGGATGGCGATATCCTCAAGCATCTCTTTGCGGCGGTCGCCGAAGCCCGGTGCCTTGACAGCACAAATCTTCAGTTGTGCGCGCAGACGATTAACAACCAATGTGGTCAGCGCCTCGCTATCTACGTCCTCGGCAATGATGAGCAACGGACGTCCGCTCTGAACGGCAGGCTCCAGCACGGGCAGCAACTCCTTGAGGCTGGAGATCTTCTTGTCGTGGATGAGGATGTAGGGTTTCTCCATCTCCACCTCCATGGTCTCGGTGTTGGTAACGAAATAGGGGCTGATATAGCCGCGGTCGAACTGCATACCTTGTACCACTTCGATGGTGGTGTCCATACCCTTAGCTTCGCCGATAGTGATGACACCGTCCTTGCTGACCTTGCGCATGGCGTCAGCGATCAGGCGACCGATCTCAGCGTCGTTGTTGGCGCTGATAGTAGCCACCTGCTCGATCTTGTCGAAGTCGTTACCCACGACAACGGCGTTCTTCTTGATCTCAGCCACAACGGTCGAGACAGCCTTGTCTATACCGCGCTTCAGGTCCATCGGATTCGCACCGGCGGTAACGTTCTTCAGTCCTACGCCCACGATGGCTTGTGCCAGCACGGTAGCAGTCGTTGTACCGTCACCTGCCTGATCGCCCGTCTTGGAAGCTACTTCCTTGACGAGTTGAGCGCCCAGATTCTCCTGTGCGTCAGCCAGTTCGATCTCTTTCGCCACGGTCACACCGTCTTTGGTGATTTGCGGAGCTCCGTATTTCTTGTCAATAATGACGTTGCGTCCCTTGGGACCAAGGGTTACTTTTACGGCGTCGGCCAGTTGGTCAACACCACGCTTCAGCGCCTCTCGCGCCTCGGTATTATAAGTGATATTCTTTGCCATAGTTGTTTGATTTTTACTAGTTATCCAGAGTTCTAGATTTTTAGAATTCTAGTTTATTGAATTTTTGCTAATACGTCGGACTGACGCATGATGAGGAATTTCTCGCCGTCGAGCTCCAGCTCTGTGCCGGCATATTTTCCATAAAGCACTTGGTCTCCGGCTTTGAGCACCATCGCCTCGTCTTTGGTTCCTTCGCCTACGGCGAGCACTTCGCCGCGCAGCGGTTTCTCTTTGGCGCTATCGGGAATGATGATACCGCCTACGGTTTTTTCTTCTGCAGCCTGCGGACGGAGTAGCACGCGGTCTGCCAATGGTTGAATCTTACTCATAGTGTATTTGTTTTTTTAGTTATTTTTGGCGATTTTTACTAGATTTCTAGAATTCTAGTTGAGTTGGACAAATTCTGTGCCAAAACAAAACAATCTGCCAATTTGGCAGACTGTTTGTCATGTCCTGTCTCAGATTCGTTCCAGCAGTCGGGTCTCGACCCATCCTTCATATTGCGCTACGCGCACTTCGCTCCAGTCGCCGAGCTGGTCGGTGATACGCACCTTGGTGCCTTCGTGGAGTTGGAACAGTTCGGTGCCGGACTGGTCGGGCGAGGATTTCGCGCTCACGACGCCTTGCATGATGATGGCCTCCTCGCGATTGGTGTCGCGGCTATGCAGCGTAGCCGCATTGATGCCCGTATAGACGGAGAGCAATAGACTGATCCATGCGCAATGGAAAGCCACTTTGCGTATCGTGGCGTTGCGCCCCAAGAGGAACAGCAACAGGCCTGCCAGCATCAGCGAGAACAGCACGATTGACAGCCATGTCCACATGCCCTCTTTCCACATGTTGCGCAGACCGATAAACCAGTCTTGCAGGAAGAACGAACGGGTGTCGTCGATGCGGTCGGTGATACGTTGCTCGACAAACTCGAGATTCTGCTTCGCGTCACGCATTCCTGGCCGGAGCCTCAATGCCCTTTCATAGGCCAGGATGGCTTGACCGGTCTCGCCCTGCTTGTAGCAGGCATTGCCCAGATTATAATAGACATCGGCATACCGGTCGGTCAGTGCGTCGCGCGCCTCGGCATCGGCAATAATCTGCTCGTATTGGCTGATAGCCTCCGCATAATTGCCCTGCGCGTATTCTGCATTGGCCTGCGCAAAAGCCGGCTGCGCATGCACCTGTGCGAAAGCCGCTATGAGGCATATAAACAATATAGTCGTTCGTTTCATAGTTTCTGATTTTCCAATTGATTGATCAAGTCTTCCGTTCGGTTGTACATCGCTTGCATGTCTTGCTGAGCGGAGGGTGCATAACGTGCAAACTCGGCTTCACCCAGTACGTTCAGGGTTTCCTGAACGAGCGGTTCGGCTATGCTGCGGTTGCGCAGTTGCTCGCCGATAGTCTCCTTGGTCAGTTCCGCCGTAGGAATAGTGAGCCGGTCGCTGAGATAGCTGACAGCGGCACGCTCTATCTCCTCGTAGAAGGCAGCCGTCCGGCCGGCTTCCATCAGTTGCTTCGCACTACGCAGGCGTTTGCGCGCCACTTTGTTTGCCTTGCGGTAGCGGACACGGGTGATATCGGCATTCTCGCGGATATACTTGCGCATGAAAACCAGCACGAGAATAGCTATCAGCAGCGGCACCAAATAGCAAGCCCACCATGCTGCTGAACCTGTCCTGACTGCCGGTTCGCGTGCCGAGCCGTCGGCAGCCGGTTCCAACTCATCGGTATGGATATAGCGGATATCGGTAGCCAACTGACGAATATCTTCCTGCGAATAATCGGACACCTGTCCCGCCTCGGCACTCTTGCCGGCACGCTTGATATGCAGCGTGTATGACGGCGTGGAGAGTGTGCGGTAACTGCCTGTCTCGCTGTCGTAGTAACTGAGTGTAACGGGCGGCAGCGTATATTCACCCGGCTCGCGCGGAATAGCCAGATATTCAATCGACTTGGTGCCGGTCATGCCGCTGTCGGTGTTCTGATACGAGTTGTTTACCTTCGGGTCATAGACGTCGAATCCTTCCGGCCAGTTGACCTCCGGCGTCTTAAGCAGTTTCATGTTGCCGTTGCCGGTGATGTCCAGACGGAGTGTAACAGGATCGTTGGCACTCAGATCCGTAGCGGAGATAGAAGGCGTCATCGTGAAATGCCCTACTCCACCCGAGAACTGCTTGGGTCTGTTCTCCTGCGGCAGACTCTCCACACTGACCGTCACCGCCGGTGCTTTCAGCGTCTTATGCGCCTGATAGCCATACAGTTGCCCGAACGGATCCTGTCGTGCCCCCGGAATAGTATAAACCACCTCAAACTGAGCCGGCGTGATCTGTATCTCGCCAGAGTGCTGCGGATAAAGTTGCACTTTATAAATGGTCGCTACATTGTATTGCCGTCCGTTGTAGTTCTCCAGATGTGCTTGCGGTTGCTCGGCATCGCTTTCCTGCTTGAGGAAGCCTGTGAAATCAGGCATCTTGGTGACACCGGCCATTTGCACGTTGTCGGCTCCGATGAAATAGAGTTTGTAGCTCAACGTCAGCGGTTCTTGTTCGTGTACATGGCTCTTGCTCAGCACCGTACGGATGAAGATGCTCGTTTCTTGCGGCCGTTCTTGTTGGCGTGAAGCACGTTCCTGACGTTCTTCTGTTCGGGCCGACGAAGGCTGCGGCTCCGGCATGGGTTCTTCGCGTACAACACTTATCTTCAGGCCGTTGCTCCGGTACTTACGTCCGCCCACGTTGATCGTGGCGGAACCTAAGTTGTACGTTCCAGGTTTCGACACCATGTAGGTGTAGGTGTAGGTCTGCTGGTAGGTCGAAGTGCGCTTGCCGTTGATAAACGAGAACGAACTGCTGGTAGAGGTAAACGGCCCTGCCAACAGTTCAAAGCCCGGCATACTTGGCGGCTGGATGTCTTTGGCCTTTTCGTCAATGATATATTGGATCTGAAACGGCTGATTCTGTGGCACCTGACTCGGTCCAACTGCACGAAAATCCACCGCCCGACATATCCATGCCTGGCACAACAACAGTAGTATGAACGCTACTCGTTTGCTCATTGTTGCTTCTCTTGCTTGGCTTGAACGGTGATGGTTTTGGCGTTGGATTGCTTGCGTGTCTGTCCGATCCATATGTCGGCTTTCGGCACTGCCAATTCGCCGGCTTTACGCGCGCGAACAATATATGTATAGCGTTGCTCGAAGCGGTTTTGCTGTTTGCCGTTCTCCCACGTGCTCTGCCAACTGGTGCCGTAACCCGGACCACCGACGATCTCAAAATCCGTGGTGTCGCTCAGTTGGATGCTGTCGGCCTTGGCTCCGATGCTGTAGCTCAGGCAGAAATTCTCGCCCTCTACGGCGCTGTCGGGTGCACAAACGGTTACCTCGCAACCGGTCGTATCAATCTGATCCGGCGTGAAGGTCTCGATATGCACCTCATGATGAGGACAGTTGCCTTGTCCGGGATGCCCCTTGTGACCGGGATGCTGATGCTGCGGATGACGGCGGTCACACGGTGCCTGTTGCTCAAAGAACGGATCGCCGAACGGCTCAAAGCCCCAGAAATCCATCGGTTCGAAGCGGCGCGGCTCCTGCACGTCAACTTTGACAGCCTTGCTTGATGCGCTGCCTTTCGTCAGTTTCACTTTCACTTTCGGCAACTTCTGTTCGCCCGACTCGCGTGCCACCAGACGATACGTGTACATCGTGCGGGTACGGGTCACCAGACGTCCTTTCTCGCGCATGGTGTAGTTCTCCGCCTGACGGTAAGGACCACCTACAACGTCAAACTTGTCGCTGGTTTTCATACTGATACTCTGTCCGTTACCGTTTACGAGATAACTTACTTCAAAGGTGCGTCCGAAAACGACCCGTTGCGGAGTGAGCACCTGAATGTCGGTTTTTGCCCATGCAGTAGTGCCCACTATGAGCATTGCTGCGATAATTCCAAATACTTTTTTCATTGTATTACCAGTTTTTTTCCAATTCTTTTTTCTTGCTTTGTCGTTTCTGCGCTTTCTCCTGCGCCTCTTGTTCGTCCTGTTGCAGCGCCTGTAGCAGTTGTTCTGCGGTCTGCTGCTCCATCTGATTCTGCTGCTGCGGCTGCTCCTGAGGCTGTTGTTGCGGCTGCTGTTGGTTCTTCTGCATCTGCATTGCTTTGACCAGGTTGTAGCGCGTCTCGTTGTCCGACGGATTCAGCCTCAGACTGTTCTTGTAGGCCTCTACCGCCTTGTCGTATTGCTCCATGGCAAAGTAGCTGTTGCCCAAGTTATGATAGGCTTTCGCCAACTTGTCGCCGTCCTTCTTCGCATCCACTTGCGTCGTCGAACGGATATATTGTTTGGCTGCATCTTCGTATTTCTCCTGCCGCAGCAGGGCGTTGCCAAGGTTATACGTCGCCGCAAACGAATTGGGATTCTTCTGCAGCGCACGACGGTAGTTCACCTCGGCCGCACTCCAGTTCTCTTTGTCGAATTCGCGGTTGCCACGGCGGATGTCGCTGTATTCCTCCTGGGCTACTGCCGGACTTAGCAGCAGTACAGCCAACAATGTGTATATCAGTCTTTTCATGCTCTTTTCTCCTTGAAAATATTCAGTCTCGTCAGCGACTTGTTCTTTCTGTTGAAGACGAAGAAATCAATCACCAGCAATATCAGCGCGATCAGTACAAACGACGGATATTGCTCGTTGTACTCGCGGAAGACATGCGATTCCAGTTGCTCTTTGCCCAGTTTGTCCAGCTCTTTCTTGATGGCTTTCATCGCCGTATTGCTGCTGTCGTAGTGCACGTAGATGCCGTTGCCGGCCTGGGCAATCTGACGGCACATATCTTCGTTCAGTTTGCTCACGACCGTCTCGCCCTCGCGGTCTTTCATATAGTCCGTCGTGCCGGGCACGGGAATAGGACTGCCGTTGGCGCTACCGACACCCACGACAATAACTTTGATACCGGCCTTGTAGGCTTTCTCGGCCATCTCGACGGCATCGTCTTCGAAGTTCTCTCCGTCCGTCAGCAGGATGATAGCCCTGCCGGCCGCCGACTCCTTGTCGCCAAAGGCGTAAATCGAGGTCTTCAAGGCTTTGCCGATGGCTGTTCCCTGCGTCTGAATCAGGTCGGGCTTGATGGTGTTCAGAAACATCTTGGCGGAGATATAGTCGCACGTTATAGGCAGTTGTACAAAGGCGTCACCGGCAAAAACCACCAGGCCCACTTTGTCATCCACCATCTTGTCAATCAATTGCGCAAGCATCTGTTTCGAGGCATCCAGACGGCTCGTCTGCCCCGAGCTGACATCCTCTGCCAGCATCGAGTTGGAGATATCCAGCGTGATGACGGCCTCTACGCCTTCTCGTGTCACCGTCTCTTCTTTCACGCCGTACTGCGGACGGGCTGCCGCCAGAATGAGCATCGTCAGCGCTATCATCTGAAGGGCGAACTTCACGTGCGGACGCACTTTCGAGGCGTTCGGCATCAGGCGTTTGACGAGTTGCGGATCGCCCAGACGCGCCAACTGTTTGCGTTTGTGCACCACAAGCAACGTATATCCCATCACCAGCACGGGAATCGCAAGCAGCAGCCACAGAATTTCTATATTAGCAAATCGAAACATAAAATCATTTACAATTTGGTCATTTACTATTTACTTTCCACTCCGGTCCATTGTCCATTGTCCATTGTCCATTGTCAATTGGATATCGTTTTCAGCACCAAGTTTCTCAGGAACATCTCTATCAGCAGACAAATCAACGCCGCTATCAGGTAGGGCATGAAGTGATCGGTATGTTTGGCGTATTGTTTGACATGTAGTTTGGTTTTCTCCATCTGGTCGATCTGCTGATACACCTCTTCCAGACTTGCATTGTCCGTCGCACGGAAATACATGCCGCCCGTGGTCTTCGCAATCTCTTTCAGCGTCGTCTCGTCAAACTCCGGATCCATCGTCACGTACTGGATGCCCGTCGGCGTTTGGATAGGAATACGCACCTGCTCGTGCGATCCGACACCAATGGTATAGACGCGGATACCCATCGTCTGTGCTATCTCGGCTGCCGTCTTCGGCGCAATGTCGCCGCGGTTGTTCGAACCGTCGGTCAAGAGGATGATGACCTTCGATTTGGTCGGCGACTCCTTGATGCGGTTCACGGCGTTTGCCAAACCCAGACCGATAGCTGTTCCGTCTTCTATCATGCCGTACTGCACGCTGCCGAACAGATTCATCAGGGCAGTATGGTCGGTCGTCAACGGACATTGCGTGAAGCTCTCGCCGGCGAATACAACCAAGCCTATCTGGTCGTTCGGACGGTTCTGGATGAACTCGCCGGCCACTTTCTTCGCGGCCTCCAGTCGGTTCGGCTTCAGGTCTTCGGCCAACATCGTTCCCGAGATATCCACAGCCATCATGATGTCAATACCCTCGATGTCTTCGTTGTTGTAACGATTCGTCAACTGCGGCCGCGCCAACGCCAATGTCAGCAGGATAACAACCGCCACTCGCAACACAAACGGCACGTGCAACAGGTATATCCTCAGCGACTTAGGCTGCCGTTTGATGCTGCCCGTATCTGAGAATTGCACGCTTGCGTCAGCCTTGTGCAACTCATACCAATACCAGCCTGCTATCGGAATCAGCAGCAGTAGCAGAAATAAATATGCAGGATTAGCAAAACTCATATTCCATTTTACATTTTCAATTGTCCATTGTCCATTGTCCTTTCTCCTTGGTCACTTTGTACCTTCTCCGGAGTTGTTTCCCGTACAAACCGGTATGCCACAGCCAGCGCCTGTTCGTTCTCGTCCGGCGTCGTCGTCCATTTGGCAAACTTCACCAGATCGGCAAGACGCAGTGTGGACTTCAGTTCCTCGTATAGCTCATGGAAATTTTCCATTTTCCATTTTCCATTTTCCATTAGTATCGCTCTCAGTTCTCTCAGCGTCTCGTCGCTGGTCTTCTCGGCGGACATAACGCCGAAACGGCCACCTATATATTCACGCAGTACATCGGTCAGTTCGGTCTGATAGGCTTTTATCTCGCCCTGTTCCCATTTCTTCTGGCGTTCGATGCGTTGCAGTTTCTCCAGCGCCACTTCCTCTGCCGGACGGGGCGGAATCTTGGGAACCTCCACCACTCCTTGCTTCTTCCGGAGGAATTTCACGGCCAGATAAATCCCGCAACCTATCACGGTAGCAATCAATAGTCCTAGTAAAATCCAGCGAATGATTCCCCACCACCATATCGGAGCATCTTCGCGCGCTTTGATGTCCGTTATGGCTTTCGTTGTGTCCATCTCAAATGGTTGCACGACGTTCAGACTCATCGCCTCCGAACGGAAAGTGTCCTTGCCGCTCACAACAACTATCGACGGGATGGCGTACAGCGAGTCTTTGAAGCTGGTCAAGGTCAGTGTCTGACTCAGTTCGCGCTGACCGTCAGGTGTTTGCGTGGTATCTACTTTTCCCACTTTCACCACCTCTACACCTTCTATCAACTCTTTGCCGAAGGTAGGTAGCACGACTTGTTCCGACGGATCGCACACCACTTTCATGTGCAAATCCGTCTGATCGCCCAACATGATCATCGTCGAGTCGATCGACGCACTCACCACTATGGCTAATAAAATATTTAGCATTTCCAACTAACTAACGTTTTTATTTGATAAAAACCTTTTTAACTCTTTAACGTCACGAAGTGACCATCCTAACTGTTGAACAACCGCATCAGCGCCTTCACGAAGTCCTCATCCGTCCGGATACTCACTTCGCGTACGCCGGTTCTGGTAAACAGACTCTCCAGTCGTTTCTGCCGTTGGTTCCAGTCGCGCGCATATTGCGTGCGCACACGTTCATTACTTGTATCGATCCACAGCCTTTCGCCCGTCTCCGCATCTTTCACTTTCAGCAGTCCCACATCGGGTATCTCCGCATCGCGGCGGTCGTAGATCTGAATGACGTTCATGTCATGTTTTCGGCTTGTGAGCGTCAGCGGCAGACTGCCGATGCGTTCCGGCGCTTGCGCAAACTCATCGTCCTGCAAGTCGCTGATTAAGAAAGCGGTCGTCCGGCGTTTCTGCGCGTTGCGGAAGTAGTGGAGGGCCAGGTTGATATCTGTTCCCGTGTGTTCCGGCTCGAAGCTGAGCAACTCGTGAATGATATGCAGCACGTGGCGTTTGCCTTTCTTCGGCGGGATATATTTCTCCACACGGTCCGAGAAGAACAGCACGCCGACCTTGTCGTTGTTCTCTATCGTCGAGAACGCCAACGTAGCGGCTACTTCGGCAGCCATGTCGCGTTTGGTCTGCACTTCTGTGCCGAAGTTGCGGCTGCCGCTCACGTCAATCAGCAGCATGACGGTCAACTCGCGCTCTTCCTCAAACACCTTCACGTACGGCTTGTTCAGACGGGCTGTCACGTTCCAGTCGATCGTGCGCACGTCGTCGCCCGGCTGGTACTCACGCACCTCCGCAAAAGCCATACCACGGCCTTTGAACTGGCTGTGATATTCGCCTGCGAAGATATTCCGACTCAGCCCGCGAGTCTTGATCTCTATCTTCCGAACACGTTTTAATAACTCTTCACTGGTCATATGACAATTTGAAGATTTGAATCCTTTACGGTACTTGTACTGCGTTCAACACCTCCGTGATCACATCCTCTGCCGTCACATTGTTAGCCTCCGCCTCATAGGTCAGTCCGATACGGTGACGCAGCACGTCGTAGCATACGGCACGCACGTCTTCCGGTATCACGTATCCGCGACGATGAATGAACGCGTATGCACGGGCGGCGAGAGCCAGGTTGATACTTGCACGCGGACTGCCGCCGAACTGTATCAACGGCTTGATCTCCTTCATGCCGTAGGCTTCCGGCTGACGCGTAGCAAACACAATATCAACGATATATTTCTCTATCTTCTCGTCGATATACACTTCTTGCACGATCTTGCGTGCCTTGCGGATGTCTTCTGTGGAAAGAATCGGGAGCACTTGTTTCTGCTCCGCTTGGATGTTCTGACGGATGATCTGTTGCTCTTCCTCTTTGTTCGGATAGTCGATCACCACTTTCAGCATGAATCGGTCGGTCTGTGCCTCGGGCAGCGGATACGTACCTTCCTGCTCGATCGGGTTTTGCGTAGCCAGCACCAGGAACGGATCGTCCA
The DNA here is from genome assembly GCA_017425065.1 of Paludibacteraceae bacterium. GTDB lineage: Bacteria > Bacteroidota > Bacteroidia > Bacteroidales > Paludibacteraceae > Colicola. The sequence continues at coordinate 2,476 of JAFPJV010000072.1, read as the reverse complement.
GCGGGAATGTCTTGTCGCCTATCGTTATCTGGCGCTCCTGCATGGCTTCCAGCAATGCCGATTGCACTTTTGCCGGAGCACGGTTGATCTCGTCGGCCAGCACGAAGTTGGCGAAAATCGGACCCTTCTTCACTTTGAACGTCTCGTCTTTCTGGCTGTAGATCTGCGTACCGATAACGTCGGCGGGCAACAAGTCCGGAGTAAACTGAATACGGCTGAAATTGGCCTTGATCAAATCGCTCAGCGTCTTGATAGCCAAGGTCTTTGCCAAACCAGGCACACCTTCCAGCAGCAGGTGCCCGTCGCTCAACAGACCGATCAACAGACTCTCTACCAGGTGCTTCTGACCTACAATCACTTGATTCATGCCCATCGTCAGGGCATCTACAAACGAACTCTCGCGCTCGATGCGCTCTTGCAGTTCGCGAATGTCAACAGTTGTTTGCATATATTTCGTGTTTTATCTATTGTTTCTCCTATTCTCCCATATCGCTCCACGCTTGCCTCCCTTATCCTTTCGCCGCCTTTTCCAACTCGGGTATATATTTATATATAGCCCCGCAAATTACTATGCAAAATCCGTGCCAAAACCACTTAGTACCTCCTTTTTTTGTGTTTTTCTTACATTTATTTGCAGGTTCCAAAAAAATGTTGTAACTTTGCACTCGGTTTATAACACATTACGTCTTATGAAACGTCAATTGTTAGACAAAATCCTGAGAAGCGGTGTCCGTCTCTGTATGCTGACGGCGGTGGCATTTACCGTTACGGCTTGCTACGGAGCGCCCAACAACGCGTCGGTTTATGGCGATGAGTATGTGGAGGATACCGCGCTAATGGAAGAGCAGATCGGCGAACTGACCGAAGAAATGGATACAGCTGCACAGCAGTAATATCCGGCGGCACAAACCATTATTTGCATTTTCCTTCTTTGCCCGGGTTCGTACCTCGGGCGATTGGTGGTAACATTTAATTTGTATCGGAATCATGAAAAAGAAACTGCTGACTCGTCTCAACGTCGCACTCGGAACAGCCATCGTCGGGCTGGTCGGTTTCTACGGATGTGGCTGCCAACGAATCAAAAACGCATCCGATCCGGAAGTAGAGGACAAATACGGCTGCCCGATGCCGGAGGAAATCCGGGCGATGTACGGCGTTCCGATGCCCGATCCCGTGGACACGGTGCCCGAAAACTTCCAGCCGGAACCGGTAAACTAACGCCTTTATGAAACATCCGTCTGTCGTTCGTTTTAGTCTGGCGCTTGCAACAGCCTTGCTCGCCATGCTCGGATTCACGGCTTGCCGCTATCAGGTCGTCGAGTACGGCACGCCTAATCCCTACTACCTCGACACGCTCGACCAAGCCGCCGATTCGGCTGATAATCAACAACTACAGCAATGAAAGCAAAACTCCTGAACGGTTTCAACGCCTTGATAGCTTTTCTCGTAACGGCTCTGGGATTCGGCAGTTGCGACGGAGCGAAGAAATATGGTCCGCCGCCAACTGCGGAGTATGGAGTACCTTATGCCGAGTTTGAAGTGGCAGGCAACATCACCGACCAGAACGACCAACCGCTTGAGAACATCCAAGTGACGGTTCGCAGCAAATACGGAGACACCTATCCCGAGGAATATACCGACAAAGACGGGACATACCATATCGGCAAAATCGGAGACTTCCCGATCGACTCCTTGGACATTGTCGTGCAGGACACATCCGGCATCTATAGCGCTGATTCTGTGCGCGTCAAGGTAGAATACAATCGTTCTGCTGCTTCCCGCAACGATTCTTCCGCCACTTCCGAGAACGGCTCTTTCGTTGCTTCCGAGAACGGTTCTTCCGTTGCTTCCGAGAACGGTTCTTCCGTTGCTTCCGAGAACGGCTCTTCCGTTGCTTCCGAGAACGGCTCTTCAGCCGCCTCAGAAGACGACCATTGGAACTCCGGCTCCGCCTTCATCCGCCAAGACTTCCGCCTCCGAAAAAAATAACCCACTCCTGTCCATCTCCCCTTTCGTTTATTTCCCCGGCATTTGATGCCGGTTCTTTTTTACTTCGTTCCCTGCTCCGCGTGAAAGCGCAGAGTCCTCTCTTTGTCCATTTGCCGAGATTGTATCCGGCATTTATGGGCGTCAAGCCACTCGACCTTCGTTTATTTCCCCGGCATTTGATGCCGGTTCTTTTTTACTTCGTTCCCTGCTCCGCGTGAAAGCACGGAGTCCTCTCTTTGTCCATTTGCCGAGATTGTATCCGGCATTTATGGGCGTCAAGCCACTCGACCTTTCGACTTTCGACTCTTTATGTCTTTTTGCATTGGCGGGATGTACTCATATGCCAAAAAGGCCTCAAAAAATCCAACTGAAAAGCCTCAAAAATGCCTCCTCTCTAACTAATTGAAAACCAATATCAATCTTTAGTTCTTTTTTAGTTGTTCTGTAGTTGTTCTTTAGTGGTTCTTTAGTTCTTTTTTAGTTCTTC
>JAFPJV010000071.1 GCA_017425065.1 Paludibacteraceae bacterium | reverse complement strand
GATGTTCTTGGCGGCTAACTGTTGCTTGGCGATGCAGCCGGCTACGACGCGTGCGGCTGTCTCGCGGGCGGAGGCACGTCCGCCTCCACGCCAGTCGCGGATACCGTATTTCTGCTCATAGACGCGGTCGGCATGTCCGACGCGGTAGGTGTGACGAAGGTATTCGTAATCCTCCGGCCGCGCGTCCCGGTTGCGGATGATAAAGGCAATCGGGGTTCCAAGCGTGACCAAACTCCCTTGTGCTTTGTCCTTTGTCACCTTGTCACTTTCCATGACTCCGCTCAACCATTCAACTTCGTCGGGTTCACGCAATGCGCGTGGGGAGCAGCCTACTCCCATCCCCTCCCTAAAGGGAAGGGAGTTTTTTCCTGCTCTTCTATCCAATTCTTGGCGGATAAGGTCAAGATTGATATGCAAGCCGGCTGGAACGCCGTCCAGCACGCCGCCGATGGCACGTCCGTGGGACTCGCCAAAGCTGGTAAATGAGAATTTGTCGCCAAAAGTATTCATACAAATTTGTTTTAGTTCAACAACCCTGCCACGAGGGGCAGGGTTGTCTGGTTTGTTTCGCCAAAGGAGGCGAAAGGGATATAGCCGTTTGATGAAAGTTAGTCGGCAGTGGTGCCACTTATGGGGTCTCCAATGTTTATTCCATTCTCCGGGCTACTTACTTGCATCGTGAAACCGCCGCGAATATCGGTTGTTTCAACTATCGGTTGAATATAATACTTTTTCATGATTAGATCTCCTTATTTATGATTGTTTGATTATAAATAACTCCTTATTATTCGTGCTTATGCGCCCGCGCGCGGGGCGCGCTTGGTTATTTTACCAAGCGGCCCGTTGCGTCGAACAGTTTCTCGCCACGGAGAATATAGAGTTGACCGTTAATCATCATCTTAACCGGAGTCTCGGAAGCGTTGATAGCGTCGAAGCCGGTAGCTACAGCAGGTTGCATCGGAACTTGACGAACGCGACGACCAGGAGCCGGAACAGGTTCTCCAACCTCGAAGGCATTGTAAACAACGTATGCACGTCCGAGAGGAATAATATTGCCGGTTTGACCGCTTGCCAGATGGAGCTCGTTTGCACTCAGGATGTAAATCGGACCGAATTGTTCCGCAAGATAATCAATACCGTGCTGGTCTATTGCATCGTGCGTCGGATCGTTCTCAACTGCCAAATTACCGCGGAGAACACCGTTGATTAAAGGTTCTTCAACAGCATCGCCTTCGAAAGCCACTTCGAGTAAGGAGGCAGAAGCTTGGAAGATGATTGGAGTACCGGCTGCAATCGGGAGCGAAGCCTCTTCAATGTATGCCAGTGTTCCGGCAGCGTTACGTTTGCTCATATTCCAGAACGTTGTACCTGGCTGCTTAACAGCTACAATCTTCTTCGGCAGACAGAGCGTGTAGTAACGACCCTCTACCAGCGGACTTTCTTCACCGCGAACGGTCTCGTAGTCAACAACCGGCGGCTCCGGAGCAGATGTGGTGGAATAGATATTGATAGCTCTTTGGGTGCCTGCTGCGTAGCATGAGAACAATTCGCTGTTGCTTGTGCTATTGTAACGGATGACGTTGCGGTTGCCAGTAGAAGTAGCTACTATGTTAGCACCATTCTCGTCAAACGCGATAGTCCACTTAGCACTTGCAGCCTCAAAGTCATCAGCCTCTCTCAAGTAGTTTTGAGTTCCTGCTCCGGCTGCGTTCAGGTATTTGCCGTTAGAAGCTTGGATAGCGAAGAGACCTTCACCTGCATCAACGAGCGTGAATACCTTGGTTGCTGCACCCGGAGTCAGAACATCTCCGTCAAGCGTACTTAATACGGCAGCACGGTTGTTGCTATTCTGCTTACCCATTGCCATTGTCTTCTCGTTGTAAGTACCAGCGATGATGATCTTCTGGCCTGCTGCAACAGCGGTTACGCGAGTCCATGTACCGGACAAGTCGTCGCCAGCTTCATTTACGGTAATGGTATAAGAAGCACTACCGGAGAGATAGTTAGCATTGCCCGGGAAGTTTGCGGTAATGGTTGCGGTACCGGTTGCATCCGCTACGAGCGAAACAACACCACCTTCAACCGTTGCAAGATTCGGATTACTGGATTCATACGTTACTGCTGCCAAGCCGTCAAAGTTATCAGCATAACTCAAAACCGGGGCTGTGAAGTTGTCACCAACAGTCAGTATTACAGATGTCGGATTGAATGCCAATTCCGGATCAACCTTTGTAGTAACGATAATGTTCGCAGGATCGATAACGCGAATCTCTACACCTGCATATTGCGTATTGTTCGGATCTGTCACATTGGAAATAGCATAGTTCTTGAATACATTATATGTGCTACCTCTGAAGATGAAACTGCGTGTTCCGACAACAAAGCAATGGTAGTCTGTCGATTCATCCCAAGTCCAATTGAATTCATCATCTACAAGAGTCAGGTCTCCGCCACCTGATGTTCCTTTCAGATACTTGCTGTTAGCATCTTGGAAGGTAGCAGTAGTTCCATTGAAATCTTTTGTCCACTGGATGGCAACTTTAGCTTCTGCACTCGGAACAATGATGTTTGCTCCGTCTTCCTCTACTTCTACAGGAACACATGATTTGTTGTCAATGGTATTGGACATTGCATACAACTTGTTGTTGAACGAAGCCAATATTACTACGTTGTCAATCGAAGCAGGTGCCGGTTCCGGATTAATGGTAACCGTGCAGACTACAGTAACAGCCTTGTAGGTTTCATTACCCGGGTAGGAAGCGGTAAAATGAACAATACCAGTTGCATTGGGAACCCACGAGATATTAATTTGACCATCATTAGTTTTATCTATGGTAGCCAGGCTCTCATTATCCGAGCTCAAGGTAATAAAGTCTAATGGATTGTCGCCTAAGTCAGCCTGAATAAGGAGCTCTGGTTTGGGATAGTCCGCTGGGGTAATATCTCCATTCAATGTCAGTTCTGCCGACTCCGTATCCCAAGATATTCCCGGATCCTGCTTAACAACCTCGTTAGCCAACTTGTAGAGAGCAATCGGTTTTTGTTGATCATTCTTGTAGTAACGGAAGCGCTCGCCATTATTTGTACTATAGTTATAGCGCAATGTCAAATCGCCGTCCCACGAAGAATTAGAAAGGGTAATAACAGCATTGCCTTCTGCATCAATCGAAAGTGCATTTTCATAAGCGCTTGCATCATCGCTTTGATTCAAGCAGTTAGCATAGCTATTAGCACCAATATACTTGCCACTTGCTGATTTGATCGACCCAGCTGTCACATCGATAAAGAAGGTAGCAGCCGCAGTCTCATTGGTAACAGCAATCTTGTCGCCATCCACGATAGATACTGCTATATTGTTGCCAACTGCTTCCAAAGTCTCCAAACTACCATCAAGTGCTACAGGAGTATGCGTGTCATCTCCTTCGTAAACGATGAGGTAGGTACCATCAACGATATTGTCTGTGCTGGTTACTTTCTGATAATAGTCAGTCAGCGGAGCTGCAGCTGGGTTTACAGTAACAGTACACTCAGAATAGAGGGTCGGAACATCTGCACAAGCGGCACGAATGACTGCCTCACCTTCTGCGACACCGGTTACAACACCGTTATTGTCAACAGAAGCATAAGAACTACCAGATTGAACGCTCCAAGTGACAGATTGGTCTGCATTCGATGGCATAACGTGTGCTGTCAAAGTAACGGTTGAACCAACCTCTACTTCTGCTGTTGCGTCCATTTCAACGGCCGTTACCGGAGCTTGAAGGTCAACTAATTGGTTCGGCTGACCGAACTCCCAAATGCTACCACCGGAATACCATGACATCACACCATAACCGATTACGATATTGCCCACTTGTACATCGCCTTCAGCAAACGGAACTGCGGATTCGCCTACTTGATACAAACCGGAGCACTTGTAGAACTCAAATTTACCATCATCTTCGGATGTACCTGCATCTTTGATATAAATATTGTAGGTACCATTCTCCTCATCGAAGGAATTAGCTTTGTAAACCTCACCTTGAATAAACACATGGTCGGAGAGGTCGTATGTCGTCGGAGCAGCTGCAAATGCAAGTGCTTGAGCTACCGTATACGGATGATCCTTGTCATTTGCAATAGGAGTTAACGTAGCCGTTGCCTGCTCGTAGAACGTCAAATAGCAACCTTCTGCCAATTCATACGTAGAACTATATTTGGTCAGTTTACCAACAGCAGTAACATTGTCTCCTACGCCAAGGTAAGCACTTTCAAATGCAATATTTCCAAGGTCCTTTGCTTTGTAGAATTGGAAACCATTCGTAAGGGTCACTGTGAAATTCGTTGAATTTTGCGACAATACGAGACCGTTTACATGAGCGTCCAGCCCGCAACCCAAATCAATAAGAGCTTTTGCACTTGCCTCGCTCAGAGGATCAGCGGCCGTACCAGCCTCAGTTGCGACGAAAATGGTGTATTTTGCAGAACCTGCTTTATATTCACTATTGCCTGCGAAAGAAGCAGTGATCTCAGCCTTACCGGCTGCTTTGATTTCAACAATAGCACCTGTTGAAGGATTAACCTCAACTATAGCATCATCACTACTTGAATATGTTACAGTAACAGAATAAGGATTAGTCAGTGTCGGAGCGGTAAAGCTAGCACCAACCTTAACCAAATGATTTGCATCAGCAAATGCCAATTCAGCAGAAGGAAGAATCGGTCCGTCTGTTTTCTTGTAGAGAGTTAAAGCGGTTCCAGTAGTCGTACCATATGATGCGAAACCATAACCAGCATTATAACGCAAGTTTTTACCGGTTTTTCCTTTATTTTGGAACTCGTATGCAGATTCAGCCACATGACTCCATTTCGCATAGTCAGTAACAGAAGCAATTACATTTCCACGACCATCTGTGCTTGTAAATGCGGCATATTTACTTACGGCCTCATTAAAGAACGTCCAATAACCATCATCATCACCGTCTAACGCCTCAACCTTCCAAATCACACTTTCATCAGGATTGACAATTTTTTCGTCAGAAATAGTAACAGTGGCTGCTTCAATACGCGGACTTGATGTCGCCGTATTCTTCATAGCATTTGTTCCGGAGCAGATAACGTAATCACCTTCTTCCAAACTGGTACCCTCAAACAAAACGAAAGTACCTGTCGGAACAGCAACTTTCATCTTTACAGTTACCTCTACCGATTTGCTATCATCGGCAGATTCAATTGTCAAAGTCTGCTCAAATGTGCCAGCAGTAGATGCATCAGCCGAAATGGTGATAGCATCACCAGTAGAAGATATAGTACCACTTGCACTAAATGGACTAGACAAACCAGAATAAGTCACATCGTCCGTAAGATTAGCAAATGTAACCGCAACAGTTTCGTCAGAAACAGAAGCTCCCACATCTACAGTACCAAAGTCAACAATTAAAGGAGTAGCGTCAAGCGTAGGATCAGAAGCAGCCTTTTCTTTGTAGAATTTCGCACTCTTGAATTGAACATACTTGTTTGAAGTAGTTGTGTTTGTCACGTTATACGTGATTCGATAATACTTTCCTGTCCAATCCTTATCAGAAGGGCGCTCTACCACCGCAGTAGAAGAAGCAACGAATTCCGGAGTAATAGTAGAAACTATTGAAGTAAATTCCGCATCACTTGCCACTTCTACTTTAAGCGAATTAACCGTAACGCCACTTACTATTCCACTTTCAATTTCAATTTTAGCGATATTGGCAGCGATAGTACTACCGGCAGTAAATGTGCGGTCAACTCCATTAAGTGATTTTCCACCGATACGCCATGGATTTTGAGTGGTATTTCCCACAACCATCCAGGTAATGCCATTTTGTGAACATCCGGAACCTGTTTGGTCATAGTTACTATTACCACCAGAAATGGTTCCATCAAGCGTATAGACCAAATCATAGTCCACCGCCCACACATTTCCCACACTGAAGCATATCAGCATCAGTAGGGAGAGAAGTTTTAGTTTTCTCATAATGATTAGAATTTAGTTAAACAAAAAGGTTAATTTATAAAATAAACAAAAAAATTGTTTAGTGTCCGTTTTCTTGTCTCGCCGCTATATTATGCAATGCGCACTACCCGAAAACCGGATAGTGCGCACGCATACGTTTAAACCTCAATAATAGAGGTGGTTGTGACGATAGTAGTATAGCAATAATATGCTTTCATTCCAAATGTATTGTGCTGTCAATGGTATATAACAATAAGGTTTCTTTCGAAATCGGCTGCAAAGGTACGAAAAAAAAATGATATATGCAAGAGAAAAGTGATTTTTTTTAATGAATAATGAATAATGAATAATGAATATCGTTAATTTTAAGTCGAAAGGTCGAGTGGCTCGACAGCCAGATAAGTGGCTCCGGTGCCGGAAAGGTGGCTCGACAGCCATATAAGTGGTTTAGATGTCGAAATTCAGCCGTCAAATTCAAAATCCGGCCGCAAAAATGCGACCGAAATGCACGATGTCTTAAGGACATTATTCGGTGCTATTCGGACTTGCTCGGGCTTTGGTTGGCTTAACAACCTACTTATAACCTACTTATAATCTACTTATAATCTACTAATATTCTACTAATAATCTACTTATAGGCTACTTATAACCTATTTATCACCTACTAATCACCTACTAATCACCTACTAATAACCTACTCCTGTCTCGGAAGATTCGAAGATTTGAAAATTGACTATTCCTGAGGATTCGGAGTAGATCGGGTGTCTGTGACATGAATACTACTCATCAAAAAACGCAAACCGGGCGAGAAGGGACAAAATGCCGACTAATAGTCGGCGCAACACGAAGAATCCGGCAAAGGTTACGAATACAAAGAATCCGGCAAAGGTTACGAAGACAAAGAATCCGGCATCAGATGCCGGGCTAATGGACGAAGAGACAACAGATGAAGTTGCGGAAAAGTCGATTTTTGGGGAATTTTGTAAAAAATATTTGCGTATGTCAAAAAAAAGCAGTACTTTTGCAGTCCGTTTCAAAGGAAAGATGGCGGAGTGGTCGATCGCGGCGGTCTTGAAAACCGTTGACCTTAACGGGTCCGGGGGTTCGAATCCCTCTCTTTCCGCAAAGAAAAACTCATTAGGGGCGTCCTTCAGAAGAGGAGCCCCTAACAAGTTTTTTTGAGAAGGACAGGGCCTTCTCAACCCCACGGACGGGAGGTCTCCGCCGCTGCGCTCTGTCGATTATTGCCTGGCGGCAATCTACGAATCCCTCGGGAGAAAGAGAGGATAGAGCATTGCCCTACGGACGGGAGGTCTCCGCCGCTGCGCTCTGTCGATTATTGCCTGGCGGCAATCTACGTATCCCTCGGGAGAAAGAGAGGATAGAGCATTGCCCTACGGACGGAAGAACTCGAACGGAGGGGATAGCAAGCAAAAAACTGACATAAACAATGCAGGAACAGAAGACATACCGGATGATTGCCAAGACCCTGAAAGGGCTGGAAGAAGTGCTGGCACAGGAACTGACGGAACTGGGAGCGGACGAAGTGCAGATACAACGACGCGCCGTCAGCTTCAGTGGCGACAAAGCCATGCTGTACAAAGCCAACCTGTGGCTGCGAACCGCATTAAGGGTGCTGGTGCCGGTAGCCTCGGGCAAATTGAAAATTGAAAATGGAAAATTGAAAATTAAGCCGGAGGAGCAGCTGTATGAGATGGTGAAGGGGATTGAATGGGCGAAGTACATGACGGCAACGACCAGTTTTGCCATCGATGCGACCGTCTATAGCGAGACACTCAGAAACAGCCGCTATGTGACCTACCGCGTGAAAGATGCGATAGCCGACTACTGGCAAGAACGCGAAGGACGACGTCCGAACGTGCAGGTGACCGATCCGGATCTGCGTATCAACGTGCATATCGCCAGCGAGAGAGTGACCGTATCGCTCGACAGCAGCGGCGAGAGTCTGCACAAACGCGGCTACCGCGTAGCCACTACAGAAGCGCCGCTGAGCGAAGTGCTGGCTGCCGGCATGCTGATGATGGCGGGTTGGAAAGGACAATGTGACCTGTACGACCCGATGTGCGGTTCGGGCACGATACCCGTCGAGGCGGCGCTGATGGCACTTAACATTCCGCCCGGACTGTTCCGCAAAGAGTTTGCGTTCGAACGCTGGCAGGACTTTGATGCCGGACTGTGGGAGACATTATATAATGATGATTCGCGCGAGCGCGCGTTCGCGCATATTATATATGGAACGGACGCGAGCTTCTATGCCATACAACAAGCGGAGAAAAACGTCAAGTCCGCCGGAGTGGGGAAGTACGTGAGACTGAAACAGATACGGATGGAGGAATTGAAAATTGACAATGGACAATGGAAAATTGACAATGGACAATTGACAATGGACAATGGAAAATTGACAATGGACGGAGCTGGCTCCGCCGGCGAAAACGGTGTCTCCGGACACTCCGATAAAGATAAGCCTTCGGCCTTGGTGATGATTAATCCGCCGTACGGGGAACGGCTGGCGCAGAACAAAGACATGATCGAACTGTACGGCAAGATAGGAACGGCGCTGAAACATCAGTTTGCCGGTGCGACGGCCTGGATCATCTCATCGAACGAGGAAGCCATGAAACAGATCGGACTGCGGCCGAGCAAGAAAATACGGCTGCTGAACGGAGAGTTGGATTGCCAGTTCTGTCGCTACGAGCTCTTTCCCGGAAAACGAAAAGAGCACGAGCGAAATTGAAAATGGAAAATTGAAAATTTCATGGAACCGATATATATCAAGGAATATGACTACCCGCTGACGGATGAACGGATTGCCAAATATCCGCTCAAGGAACGAGACCAGAGTAAGTTGCTGGTCTATCGACCGTCTGAAATCAGGGAAGACCGATTTCGGAATGTGGGAGAGTATATATTGCCCGGGGCACTCCTTGTATATAATAACACGCGCGTGATACAAGCAAGGCTGGAGTTCCATAAGTGGAACTCAGTTGAAAGCCGGAGTGGCTCCGGAGCCGGAAAAGAATCGAAAGTCGAAAGCGCGATGCCGGTTCAGGGAGCGCGGATTGAGGTTTTCTGCCTGGAACCGATAGCGCCGCATGACTACCAACTGTCGCTCGGCAGCACGGAGGGATGTACGTGGAAATGTATGGTGGGGAATGCGAAGAAGTGGAAAAGTGGAGACCTCTCCCTAACCCTCTCCTCAAGAGAGGGAACTTCGCTTACGGTATCTGCTTATAAAGAGGCGCAGATGGGGAATACGTATGCCGTGCGGTTTGAGTGGGACGACCGGAACGTGTCGTTCGCGGAGATTCTGGATGCTGTGGGAGAGTTGCCCATACCGCCATACCTGAACAGAAAGACCGAAGAAAGCGACAAAACAACTTACCAGACCGTCTATTCGAAGATAAAAGGCAGTGTGGCGGCTCCGACGGCAGGTCTGCACTTCACGGAACAGGTGCTGGCAGACCTGCGGGCACGCGGGATACAGACAACGGAACTTACGCTGCATGTGGGTGCCGGGACGTTTCTGCCGGTGAAGACCGACGACGCAAACAAACATACCATGCACACGGAGATTATCGCCGTGCCGCGGCAAGCCATCGAGGCAATACGCGACAACTTGGGCAAGATAGTGGCCGTGGGAACGACCAGCATGCGGACGCTGGAGAGCTTGTATTTTATCGGCAAGCAGCTTGCCGATAAGACAATGGACAATGGACAATGGACAATGGACAATTTGCATGTGGGGCAGTTTGAACCCTATGGGGAAGTACAAAGAGACAAAGGACAAGGGACAAAGGACAAAGTACAAAGGACAAAGGAGGCGCTGGATGCGATTGTTGCTTATCTGCGGGCGACACGTCAGGAGACTTTGCATGCCGAGACGCAAATTATGATAAAGCCGGGATATGAGTTTCACGTGGTGGATCAGCTGATTACCAACTTCCACCAGCCGAAATCGACGTTGCTGCTGCTGGTGAGTGCGTTTGTGGGAGACGACTGGAAACGGATTTACAGTTATGCCCTTGAGCATGATTTCAGGTTTTTGAGTTACGGCGACTCAAGTATATTGAGCAGAAGAAAATAATTTTAATTCACATGATCGATACACATATACATTTGGATGAAGAGGCGTATGCTGCGGATCGGGAGGAAGTGATTCGGCGGCAACGCGAGAATGGCGTGGAAGCCATGTTGGTGCCGGGCGTGAATGCGGCATCCATAGAGCCAGTACTGGATGTGTGCCGCAGACACAAAGACTGCTGCTATCCCGCCTTGGGATTTCACCCGCAGGACATCACTCCCGAATGGAAAAGCGATTGGACGAAGATAGAACAAACCATTCGCGAGAATCGGCAAGAACTGGTGGCAATCGGCGAGATAGGGTTGGATTATCACTACGAGCCGACGTATAAAGCGGAGCAGGAAGAAGCCTTCCGGACACAGTTGAAATTGGCCCTGGAACTGGATCTGCCGGTGATGATCCATAACAGGGATGCGACGGAAGATACGTTGAAAATCCTGCGAGATTTTCAATTGGACAATGGACAATGGACAATGGACAATGGACGGTTGCGAGGTGTGGTGCATTGTTTCAACGGGAGCAAGGAGACGGCGGAACAGATATTGGACATGGGACTGTATCTGGGAATAGGCGGCGTGCTGACGTTCAAGAACTGCAAGCTGGGCGATCAGTTGCGGGCGATCAACAGTCAGCGGCCGGACTTGTTGTCGCGAATCGTATTGGAGACAGACGGGCCGTACTTGGCGCCGACACCCCACCGCGGAGAACGAAACGAGAGCCGGCTGATGATTCATGTGGCGGAACGTCTGGCGGAAGTGTTCGGATGCACAACAGAGGCGATAATTGAGGATACAAACCGGAATGCAAAGCTACTTTTCGGGCTAAAATAAGGAAATACCAGATTTTTTTTAGAAAATATTTGCATAATTAAAAATAAAGTAGTAATTTTGTAGCCGATTTTGAAAAATCGCGCTTGTGCGCGTTAGGAGAGATGCTCGAGTGGTTGAAGAGGCACGCCTGGAAAGCGTGTAAACGCCAAAAGTGTTTCCGGGGTTCGAATCCCCGTCTCTCCGCAAGAAGACAAAGAAGAAATTCATCCAAATAAACAACTAACAAAACTATTTAATCACATGAAAAAAGTATTAGCCACCCTTACGGTGCTTGCAATGATTACTTTTGGTAACGTTGCTGTTATGGCTGACGAAGTAGCTGACAAGGCTCAGGCTCAGCAAGAAGTTAAGCAAGATGCTCCTGCAGAGGAGGTAGCTGCAGTGGATACCTCTGCCGTAGAAGAAGAAGTAGCTCCGGCAGAAGAAGCTGCTGAAGGCGAAGCTCCTGTTGCATTGCACAAAGTGCTGAAAACCAAATTTATCGAAGGTGGTGCCGGCTTTATGGCAGCAACTTTGCTGTGCTTGGTATTCGGTTTGGCTCTCTGTATCGAGCGTATCATTTATCTGTCGCTCAGCAAGACGAACACGAAGAAACTGCTGGCTGACATCGAAGCAGCTCTGAAGAAGGGCGGCGTAGAGGCAGCGCTGGAGGTTTGCCGTAACACCCGCGGTCCGGTGGCATCGATATTCTATCAGGGATTGAGCCGCTATGACGAAGGTATCGACGTAGTTGAGAAAACCGTTTCGAGCTACGGCGGCGTACAACTCGGTCTGTTGGAGAAGAACCTGAGCTGGATTTCGCTCTTCATTTCGATCGCTCCGTCTCTGGGATTCTTGGGAACCATCATCGGTATGATCGAGGCCTTCGACAAGATTCAACAAGTAGGTGATATCTCGGCTACGGTTGTTGCCGGCGGTATCAAGGTGGCTCTGTTGACCACGTTGCTCGGTTTGATTATCGCTATCGTTCTGCAGTTGTTCTACAACTACATCCTGAGCCTCATCGAGGGCCTTGTAAACGAGATGGAAGACAGCTCGATCAGCCTGCTTGACATAGTAGTAGAGTTCGCTGAGTCGGAGAAGAAAGCAAAGAAATAATCTGTCAGGATAAGTCCTGAATGGGAAAAACAAAAATTATTCATCCTAAAATAGATTATTCGCTATGCAAAACTATAAGAAAATTGCGCGTTACACGCTTTGGACACTGCTCGGCATCGGCATCATCATCTCGGTGATGTTCTACTTGGGCGGTATGAGCGGTGAGACGCATGTAGTGGCCGGCGACGAGCTGGGTATCCCCCGCTTTGCCGACCTGTTCCTGAACTGGAACTATATCCTCTTGGCTTTGGTTTGCCTGATTACGCTTTGCTTCGTATGCAAGAACTACATCGAGCTCTGGAAAACCAACCGCAAGAAAGCGATCACGACGACTGCCGTATTGTGCGGATTTGTTGTGCTGGCGCTCGTCTGCTGGCTCATGGGTTCGCCGGAGAAGGTGGAGATCATCGGCTATGAGGGCACAGACAACCAAGGTGCGTGGGCACAGTTGAGCGACATGATGATTTATCTGTGCGACTTCCTGCTGTGCGGTACGCTGCTTACCATCCTTGGAGGCTGGATTTATACGAAAACGCTAAATAAGTAAAAACCAATTTGTTATGGCAAAGAAAATCCCACAGATCAATGCCAGTTCAATGGCGGATATCTCTTTTCTGCTCTTGATCTTCTTCCTGGTGACGACCTCGATGGACGTCAATCAGGGTCTGGCACGCCGTCTGCCTGCGCCGATACCGCCCGACCAGAAAGTGGAGGATACGGATATCAACAAGCGCAACCTGATGGTGGTAAAGATCAACTCGGAGAACCAGCTGATGGTTCAGGGCGAGTTGAGCAATGTCAAGGAGTTGAGAGCCAAAGCAAAAGAGTTTATCCTGAATGCCGAGAACGCCGACTATTATCCGGCACTCGTGGAAGAAGATTTCGGTGCGCCTATCGGTAAAGTGAAATATACGAAAGACCACGTGATCTCCGTCCAGAACGATGTGGATACCCAGTATCAGGCGTATCTCGATGTGCAGAACGAATTGGTAGCTGCTTATAACGAGCTTCGTGAGGAATGTGCGCAGAAATACTTCCACATGAGTTACAACGAGCTCGAAGAAGAGCAGCAGAAACAAATCCAGAAGCTCTATCCGCAGAAGATATCCGAGGCAGAGCCTAAAAACTATGGAGGAAACTAATCATGGCAAAGATACGTAGAAATGAGAAACGCGAGATGCCGGCGCTGAACACGTCGTCGCTCCCCGATATCATCTTCATGCTGTTGTTCTTCTTCATGTCGGTAACGTCGATGAAGGAGGTGACCTACAAGGTTAGTTTCACCACGCCTCAGGCGACCGAGTTGACCAAACTGGAGAAGAAATCACTGGTTCGCTACATCTATGTCGGTACTCCGACCAAGGATTATCGCAAACAGTTCGGAACCGAGTCGCGTATCCAGCTGGATGACGCTTTTGCAGAGAAGAGCGAGATAGGCGAGTACGTTCTGAATGAAAGTTCGAACATGAACGAGGAAGATCGTCCGAAGATGACTATCTCTATCAAGGCAGACAAGGAGACTCGTATGGGTATCATCAATGATATCAAGCAGGAACTTCGTGCCGTTTCGGCACTCAAGATCAACTACGCAGCAACACAGCGTACGTCGCTCTAACGAGTCCTGAAAACGATAGAAAAACGGGGTGTTCCGAATGGAATACCCCGTTTTTTTGGAAGAAAATGCCCGATAAACTATGCAAAAATGCATTTTTTTGATTATATTTCGAGGACACCGACACGGTAAAAACCGTCCCACCTCGAAATAGTACGGGATGAATTCCGAAAAATCAAAAAACGGTTATCACCTAAGTTTATCAGGCCTCTTTGCCTTCTCTAAGCGAGCTTGATCGGCAAAAATGCCTAATAAACTATGCAAAAATGCATTTTTTTTGATTTTTCTTTATAAAATATTTGCGTATATGAAAAAAAAGCAGTACTTTTGCAGTCGCTTTTCGGAAAAACGATGAGCAGTGATCTTGAAAATAGATTTTTGCGGCAATAGCTCAGTTGGTAGAGCACGACCTTGCCAAGGTCGGGGTCGCGAGTTCGAGTCTCGTTTGCCGCTCCCTTTTTTTTTGCCCAGATGGCGGAATTGGTAGACGCGTGCGTTTCAGGTGCGCATGCCGCGAGGTGTGCAGGTTCGAGTCCTGTTCTGGGCACTTAAGCGCAGGTGGTGAAATTGGTATACACGCTACTTTGAGGGGGTAGTGGTCGCAAGATCGTGTGAGTTCGAGTCTCATCCTGCGCACAGAGAGCCGACCTTAGGGTCGGCTCTTTTTGTATGTAATCAAATGTATTCTTATTATGCGTGCTTTTTATACTATCTTGCTACTTGTTTTTTCCAAT
>JAFPJV010000070.1 GCA_017425065.1 Paludibacteraceae bacterium | reverse complement strand
TATCTGCTCTTCCAAAAAGGTAAGAAAAACTACTATTTGGTAGTGGCAAAATAAAAAAATGAAAAAAAACAGCAAAAAATTTGCGTATTTGAAAAATTTGTAGTACTTTTGCACGCTTTTTCGTCGGATATGGCTCAAAAGTCTTCTCGGGAGGACTGCTAACGAAGCGATAGTCCGACCGAAGCGATGTCCACTCGTATATCGGTATTACACCGGATTTTGGTTCCGAGAAGCGAGGTTAGACTCCTCGGTGGACAACCAAGGGCTGCTCAGGCAGCCTTTATGGTCTAAAAGCCGAAAGCTGAATGCTGACAGCCGAAGGCCAATGTGTATGGAATACACGGTATTAAGTAACACAAAATTTTGTTTTTTTTATGAACGTATTTCAATTAGTAGGTACTCCGCGTAGCGAGTACGGCAAGAAGGCCGCAAAGGCTTTCCGTAAAGAAGAACTTGTTCCTTGCAACATCTACGGTCTGGGCGAAAACCTGACCTTCACCGTTGCCGAGAACGATGTACGCAAACTCATCTACACCCCTGACACCATGGCTGTTGAGCTGACTGTCGGCGAGGCAAAGAAAATGGCTGTAGTGAAGGAATTCCAGTTCCATCCGATCAGCGGCCGCGTACTCCACATCGATTTCCTCGAAGTGAACGAGAAGAAGCCTGTTACCGTCGAGATACCTGTTAAGTTGGAAGGTCTCGCAGAGGGTGTCAAGGCCGGTGGTAAACTGGCGCTCCAGGCACGCAAGCTCAAGGTGAACGGTATCTATACCCAGATCCCTAACCGCATCGTTATCGACGTGACCCCGCTTGGTCTCGGCAAGAAGATCTCCGTGGCTGATATCCAGCTCGAGGGACTCAAGCTGATGAACCCTGCCGACATGTGCGTTGCAGAAGTGAAAGCTACTCGCCAAAGCAAGCAGGCATAATGTTGCGAAGACTTTTTCACAAGCTAACGGCAGGGCTTTTCCCTGCCGTTATTCGTAAAGACGACGAATCCATGGCAAAGTTTCTCATTGTTGGCTTGGGCAATATAGGTGACGAGTATCAGCATACCCGCCACAATATCGGTTTTGATATCATCAATACCTTTGCCGACAGCGTGCATGCCGCGTGGGAGGACCGCCGTTACGGCTTTGTCGCCAAGTGCCGCGTCAAGTCCGCGCAGCTGGTCTTGCTCAAGCCTTCCACGTATATGAACCTCAGCGGCAATGCCGTGCGCTATTGGTTGCAGCAGGAGAAGGTTCCCGTGGAGAACCTGCTGGTGCTGGTCGATGATCTGAATATCCCGTTCGGCAAACTGCGTATCCGCAAGGCGGGCAGCAACGGCGGACACAACGGCCTGGGACATATCCAGCAGGTGCTTGGAACGGATGCTTATGCGCGTGTGCGTTTCGGTATCGGGAGTGATTTCTCCCAGGGACGCCAGATCAACTTCGTGCTCGGCGAATGGACTGACGAGGAGAAGGCGGCTTTGCCCGAACGCCTGAAGACCGCCGCCGAAATCATCCCCTCCTTCTGCCTCCAAGGCATCGACCGCACGATGAATTTGTTTAACAACAAATAGTTGAAAGTTGATAGTTGATAGAAGTTGAAAGTATGGCGGAAGTCCGTGTTGACAAATATTTGTGGGCGATGCGTCTCTATAAGACGCGTTCGATAGCGGCGGATGCTTGCAAGAACGGCCGTATCACGATGAACGGCGTCCAGCTCAAGCCGAGTCGCACCTTTCATGTTGGCGACTGCTTCTCCGTGCGTCGCGGACCCGTGACGTTCACCTATCGTGTCTTGGCGCTCACGGAAAACCGTCTTGGTGCCAAACTGGTGCCGGAGTACATGCAGGACATCACGCCGCCCGAACAACTGGAGCTGCTCGAACTGGCACGCATGGCTTCTCAGTCAGGTCGTGACCGTGGCACCGGCCGTCCCACCAAGAAAGACCGCCGCGACATCGAATCCTTCATGTCCGACTACTATTACTAAATCAGTCTATATTCTATCAGTGAGCGTAGCGAACGGTCTATACTCTATCAGTGAACAACGTGAACGGTCCAATTATGAAGAATAAGCGCGAAAATATTGCCGAATACATCCTCTATCTCTGGCAGCTGGAGGACTATCTGCGGGCTTTTCCCGCCCAGGCGGAAGCCTCGCCCGAACTGCACGACCTCTATGAGATGATACGCCGCGAAGGCATTGCCGAAGGCGGACACCTCCAGTTGGCGCAAAACGCACTCGGCGAGATGGAACAGCTGCATCTCTCCCTGCTCGACGAAGACGCACAGTACAGAGCCATGATGATGCGGCTCCAACCGGCTCTCAATATCCTCAAGTCCAAGACAGACCGTCCCACTATGTCCGACGTCGAGGCCTGCCTCACCTTGCTTTACCAGGTCATGATGCTTCGCCTCCAGAAGCGCGAAGTGTCGCCCGAAACAGCTTCTGTCCAGCAGCAAGCCACTCGCCTGTTGCAGATTATCAGCCGATGCTACTATGACGACCAAACAGCGCTTTGAACATGTCCTCGCCTGGTTTCGGGAAAACATGCCCGTTGCCGAGTCCGAGTTGCACTTTAGCAATCCCTTCCAGCTGCTGGTGGCTGTGATGCTTTCCGCCCAGTGTACCGACAAGCGGGTCAATCTTGTCACGCCGGCGCTGTTCGAGGCGTATCCCACGGCGGAAGACCTGGCGAAGGCGACGCCTGACGACGTCTTCGCTTATATCCGGTCGGTCAGCTATCCGCGCAGTAAATCAGCCCATCTGGTCGAGATGGCACGACGTCTGACGACCGTCTATGGCGGACAGGTGCCCGACAATATCGACGACCTGCAAACCCTGCAGGGAGTAGGGCGCAAGACGGCGAATGTCGTTTGTGCCGTCATCTGGAACCAGCCCACGATGGCGGTCGATACCCATATCTTCCGCGTGAGCGAACGTCTGGGACTGACGACCAACAGCCGTTCGCCCTTGCAGACCGAGAAACAGCTTGTCAGGTATATCTCCGAATCGGATATCCCGAAGGCGCACCACTGGCTGTTGCTCCATGGACGTTATGTCTGCCAGGCACGCAAACCCCAATGCGCTTCCTGCGGCCTCACGGCTTTCTGCCGCCACTTCAACTCTTAACTCTTAACTCTTCACTCTTCCCTCTTCACTCTT
>JAFPJV010000069.1 GCA_017425065.1 Paludibacteraceae bacterium | reverse complement strand
GGGCATATTAAATGTGATTATTATTTTTTATGTCATACTATTGAAAGACCGAATATATCTGTGTTTGTGGAATTAAAGGGAGGAAACGTAAGTAAAGCACTAAATCAAATAGAAGCCACCTTTGAACGATTTATTGCAAATGGATACTATGCGGATAAAAACGATGCTGTAGTAAGATGTGCTATCGTAAATTCTCGGTACCCCAGTAACGATTCTACTTTTCGTGCAAACAAGCAAAGATTGCAGAGAAAATTCCAACAATATAACATGAAAGTAGAAAATCACAATAGAAATTTAGGATACAATCCGCAAACCGACAAATTTATAAAAGACTAATTTTTATAGTTAAGAAATCATATCGTCGCTTGCACGACGTTAAATAGCAAGGACAAGCGCAAAGCGTTGCGCAGACATATTGAAA
The DNA here is from genome assembly GCA_017425065.1 of Paludibacteraceae bacterium. Classification (GTDB taxonomy): domain Bacteria; phylum Bacteroidota; class Bacteroidia; order Bacteroidales; family Paludibacteraceae; genus Colicola. The sequence goes on along the minus strand of JAFPJV010000069.1, from coordinate 16,254 downwards.
ATAAATAAGCGTTTGCTTTATTTGAGGATACGTTCATTTCTCGACAACTTGAATAACCATATTCCGAAGATAATGCGAAACGCTCGCGCGAATGCGTGGGCTTTCTGCATTGGATATGGTGGGAGTCGAGACCCGAACGTACCAATATAGCTACAGAAAGTCCACGTTTTTTCGTGTACTATATTAACAACAAATTAATCATTTAAACCGATGCTCGATGGGATATAAGTGAGCAAAAGAAAAAATGAAAAAGTTAATGGTAATGTTAATGGCATGTGCATTCTCTATTGGCTTATTTGCAGATGACACCACATGTCGTGTTTATGGTAGTAAAAGTAATAATGTTGTAACTGTTGAAAATCCAGTAGTTTATTCTTTTGATTCACGCAATTGTAGAGTCTGGGTTAAACAAACTGTAGAAGAAAAAACAACTGTAGTAGTAAGGCTTTATGATGCGAATAATCAAATAGTTGCTACTGAGACAGTTACAATATGTGGTCCCTCTAATTCTAATTTTGTAGATATAAAAGTCCCAGAGAAAAACACTAACTATTTTGCAAGAATTGCTAATGCTTCTTGTCAATTATAGTTGAACACTTTCATTATCAAAGCCTGAGAAAATTGCTCAGGCTTTTTATGTCAAATCATAATAATCGTATATCACAAGACTATCTTCAACCAAGCGTGGAGCACTCAAATGCCCCGCGCTTGGTTTCTTCTTCGTATTTCAGGCGATTGTCAATCGCCGCTCCTATTCGCCCTTTTTTCTTCCTATCGAAGTTCTCGGCGGTAGCAGTAGAGTTCCTGTAACAGACAAAGAACCAGTAATGGCTTGAAAAGACAAATATTCGGGTAGTTTTTTGCTGCGTTCTGGCGGCAAGGCGAACTTTCTGCCCTAAAAACTTGCACATGTCAAAAAAATGTTGTACTTTTGCACTCGGTTTTAATCGAGTGTGACAGACACGAGAAAAAAGGATGATATATGTCCGAAATGAGTAAGGAAGAAAAAGCGAACACATGGACGCATTTGGTGCCGACCATCGCTACGCTCGCAATAGCATGGCCGCTGATGCGCTTGGCGTATCAATCACAAATAACCAACGACCAATTACAAATAGCCGGCACGGCTCTGTTCCTGCTCGGCATGCTGCTGATGTTCCTCTCCTCTACCCTATACCACGCCGCAACGGATCCTGTGCGCAAATCGCGTCTGCGCGTGTTTGACCACATATCCATCTACGTCATGATAGCGGGTTCGTACTCGCTGATTTGTTTGTCGGTCGTGGGCGGCTGGATAGGCATCACCTTATTTATATTCTTGTGGGCGTGCGCGCTCGCGGGCGCAATAGGCAAATTTATTGCGCTCGGCAAACACCCGCGTCTGTCGCTGGCTTTGTACCTGTGTATGGGATGGGTGGCGCTGCTGATTCTGTGGCCGATGTGGCAGCACATGCCTCATGCGGCATTCTGGTGGGTGATGGCGGAAGGTGCGTTTTATACCATCGGGTCGTATTTCTTCAACAAGGACGAAGAGCACGCGTTTTATCACGCCGTCTGGCATGTGTTTATCGTGCTCGGCGCCATGAGTCACACAATAGCTACTTGGATGATATTGTCATGATTAGTATTATTGTCCCCATATTCAACGCAGCCGAATATCTGGAAGCATGCATCGGCAGTCTGGCGCGGCAAACAGAAAGCAACCTGCAAATCATCCTGGTGGATGACGGCAGCGACGACAACAGTCGGCACATCGCGGAAGGTTTTGCCAAGCAAGACGAGCGCATCGTTGTATTGCCACAACCTCATGCCGGTCAGTCGGCAGCACGTAACACGGGACTCAGGCATGCCAAAGGGGAATATATCGCCTTTGTGGATGCAGACGACCAATTGGAACCGGACTGGTGCGAACGCCACCTGAAAGCCATCGATGGCGTGGAATACGTGCAGAGCGGATACAAACGAATAGACAATGGACAATGGACAATGGACAATGGACAAATTACCAACGACCAACGACCAACGACCAAGGGACAATTACCCCGGCACAAATACCAGTTCACTTCGCCGTGTATGCGACTGTACAGGCGGGAAGCGATAGCAGGCATGCAGTTTGAAGAAGGCATGATATACGAGGATGTTGTATGGTCGGCCGACCTATGGATGCGCAACCTGCGTTGCCGGCGTATCCCTTACACGGGCTACCTATACACCCTCAATCCACGTAGCACCACCTCACGCCGCCACCCGGAAGCGGAAAAGCGAGTCATGCTCGCGTTGAAGAAACGCATTCCGGCGGCTTCACTATGCAGCAGACTTATTCTGCTATTTACCATAATACGACTGAAACTCCACTTTATAAAACAATGAAACAACAACTCCTTTTGTACCTCGCACTTTGGCCAGTTCTCACATTAAGTGCAGCCACGTATTTTTGTTCGCCGGACGGTCAGGACGACGGCAGTTCGATAGAGCGGCCAACGACATTTACTGCCGGTCTAAAATTGCTCAAGAACCCGGGCGACACGCTCTATCTGTTGAGCGGTCAGTACGATTTGGGCAATACCGTCATTCAGAATCTCAACGGCGCCTCTACCAAGCGTATCGTCATTGCCGGCTGGGAGGGCATCAACCGCAGCGGCAAGTACGCCACGGTTCTTGACTTCCGCGAGACTCCATACGGCACACGCGGATTGCAACTAAAGAACACCACCAGTTTTCTGCACCTGAAGAACCTGACCCTTCGCTATTCCGGCAAGAACAACCTATACAACGAGGGCAGCTACAACCTGTTCGAGAATATGGATATCTACGGTTCGGCCGATTCGGGGTGCCAGATGAAAGTAGGCGGCAACAACATCATCAAGAACGTGGACAGCCACGACAACTTCGACTACAAGAACATGTCCGGCGACGTTGCTGACTTCGGCGGAAATGCCGACGGCTTTGCAGACAAACAGTTCACAGGTGCCGGCAACCACTATATCGGCTGCCGCGCATGGAACAACAGCGACGACGGTTGGGATTTCTTCCAGCGCGTGAGCAACTCGCAGACCGTTATTGAGCATTGTATCTGCTTTCAAAACGGGCAACCTTACTACGACATGCGCAACAACCCGCGCGCCAAAGGAGTGGACAGAGACTGGTTTGAATCAATGGTAGGCACCAGCATGACCGACCGCTACGGACAGACGATTACCATCACAATGGAAAAATATCCCTGCCAAGGCAACGGCAACGGCTTCAAGATGGGTGGAGGCTACACCAACCACCAGATACTGATGCACCATTGTCTTTCCGTGGGAAATTATGCACGGGGCTTTGACCAAAACAACAACGACGGCACCATGCGGCTATACAACAACACCGGCTACGACAATGCCTACAACTACGGTTTCACGACCAGATACGGCACGCTATATATCCGCAACTGCGTGAGCTTCAAATCGCAGAAAGGCGATTCCTACAAAGCCAAGACCGTAGCCACGGACGACCACAACACCTGGAACAACGGATTCAGCTGTTCCGAAGCCGACTTCCAGTCGCTTGATACCACGCAGATACGGATGTACCGCACAGCAAACGGCGATCTGTCGCAGATAACATTCATGCATCTGACGGAAGGTTCGAACCTGATAGATGCCGGCATAGACGTGAATGTCGGCTACAACGGCGAAGCACCGGATCTCGGCTGCTACGAGTCGCCGGGCGAAGAGCACAAGCCCGAACCGGAAGACACCATTCCCGCCACGCAGCCGGAAGGCACACACAGCGTGGCATTCGTCACAATACCCTATTCCGCCGAAGACAAGCCGCTTTTGCAATATCTGAAAACGAATGACTCGCTATGGGTTGTGGAAACCGACGTGACAGACCCGAGCGTGGATTACAGCGGATACGAAGTCATCGTGCTTGGCAGCAAGCCGACATCCTCCGCCGCAGGATTCACACCACTCAAAGGCTACGACTGCCCGACGGTTTTGCTCAAACCCTTTCTGCTCAAACCGACGGTCTGGAATTGGGGAAACGCCGTCAACACCCAAGATCTGGCTATATCAGTCACAGCGCCGGAACATCCTGTCTTCCGCGGACTGACACAGACCGATGGACAGTTGCAACTCTTCAGCCAATGCAACACCAATGCCGTAACAGGTATCTCCGAATGGTATAACACATCGGACATTCTGCCGCTGGCAGCACCTGTATCCCAGCCCGCCACCATGTCCGTAGCCGAACTGCCCGCCGGAACCGACTGCAACGGCACCATACTGCCCCAACGTATGCTGATGATCGGACTAAGCGAGTACTCGACCGTATATCTCACCGATCAGGGCAAACAACTCGTACTTAACGCCATTCTCTACCAATTAGGTATTGAGCCGTCGTCCAAGACCGATGATACAACAAGTCCCCGACAACAAGTGTCAGAGACTCGGAAAATTCTACAGGAGGGACAGATTTATATCCTCCGCAACAATTTACGCTATACGCCGGCAGGCATCAGGGTACCAGCAGACCGGTAACGGTAAATAACTTATCGCCACGCTTTATCAGGACGTGACCGTCAAGCAGCAGCTTGGTGGCCGTTATTGGTTGGTCGTTGGTCGTTAGCGGAAGAGACATCGGCTGATCGGTGATCTGGATGGAGGCATTCAACCTATTCATACCTGTTGCTGCGTCCCAGACATCGGTATTGGCAAAGCGAACCGCATAACGCGGGTCATTGGCAAGCGAGGCGGATGCGTCCGGCAAGTGCAGATAGAGTTGGTACGTGCCGTTCGGCACATCAGACGGGATAGTCAGCATCTCGTCTATCGTTGTCAGTTCGCCATTAGGCAACCAGCGACGCGGATCCGACTGCAGCGGCAAAGAATACGACTGCGAACCGTTCTTGAGCACAATATAGGCATGGCGCTCGTTGTATATCGGTGCACAGCCCACGTTTCGGATCTGTATCACAAAGCGTGCCTGCTCTCCGGCATTGGCTGCCGACGGCAGCGTGGCTGTTGTCAGTTGGTAGCGGTATCCTAACATACGATCCATCTCGGCAAACGTGCCGTTAGAGCGCCATGTGTCAGTCACATCCTCGGAATAGGTTGAGCCGCAGAACGACCAGTGGTAGCGTCGCAACTCCGCCATAGTGGTATCCTTTTTTGACACAATCTCCGCCAAATCCGATTCTTCCACATTGGTCTCGCCGCCGTTTGGCACATAAAGCGTCTCGTCGGCGATATAACGACGCAGTACAGGATCATCGTCCGGTCCATCGCCGTTGCGGCCGTACGTACCGTCGTTACCCCACGCATTCAGGAAAGCATCATTGTGATGTCCGATACGTGCGCGAACGGTTCCAGTAAAAGCTTCGGACGACTGGAGCGGCACCTCGTCGCCCAAGTAGCTGAGCTTGATAAGCGGATAGCGCACCAGCAGGAAACGGTCGGCCGGACAAGCAGCCAAGAGCGCCTCAAGCACCTGACGACGGTTGGCATTCAGTTCCTGTGTCTCGTTGCCGAAGTTGGAACTGTAATACCACTCACCCCACTGACCGACAAAGCCCGCCTCCAACACATAGATGACATCTTTGTTCGCCTCCAGATGCGGTTTGAGTTGCTCAATATGCCGTTTGACCCAAGTGAGCGAAGCATCGGTCTTGCTCTGCCAGTTGTATGCAAAACGCAGCACACACTTGAAGCCGTTGTCGCGCAGTATCTGCATGTCTTCGTCAAATCCCTGCAGGATAGCCGAAGAGAGGTCTTTGGAGCGGTAGTTGTTCAGGTAATAGACAGTCACCACAAGCGTTTGGGTCTTGCGGTCGGCATTATCGGGGTCCTCTATATCAAAATACCAGTCTGCCTCCGGCTTGATAACATGATTCTTCGAATCCGTCAACATCGTTTCACCACCAAGCTCTTCTGTAAATCCGCGTTCGGGATTGCGGAAGATACTGACATCATCCGGCGAATAATTGACTACCGTGGCCGAGGCATACAAGGCTATGCCTGCCATGAACACTAATGAGAACAGTTTATTCATGCTTTTTATCATTTAAGTCAAATCATTTATACAACCTCCAATACACAACCGGCAGGATGGTAACAGTCAGCGGCAAGGTAAAAATAGTACCAAAACATATGACCACACCCATCGGCATCCATAGGCTGGTATGCGCAATAATCATCGGCAGTACGCCCAACGCCGTCGTGGCGGAAGTGAGGAATACAGGACGCATACGCCGCAAACCGGCCTTGAAAGCCGCATCCCGCACACTACGCCCGTGTTTGCGGAGTGCTTCGGCGTACTCGTACATCATGATCGCGTTGCGAACAATAATACCGATCAGACTGACGACACCCAATACAGCCGTAATGGATATGTCGAGTTGGAAAATCCAAAGTCCAAGCATTGCGCCGAAGACGCATAGTACAGCACTGGAGAGAGCCAGCATAGCCAATGACACTTTGCCGAAGTGGTAAAGCATCAAGAGGAACATCACCAGCAGCGCAGCCACTATACTCCATCCTATCTGCGGCAGTATCTGTCCGTTGATCTCGCTCAGTCCGCCGTATGAGATACGAATGCCGGCAAATTGCGGGTCTTGGTCAAAGTGCTGCGACTCGATCCATCGGCGCACTTTACGTTCGGCATCCACTTGGCTGGTCTTGCCGCGCAGGTCACAGCCAACGGCCACGGTACGAACCGAGTTGCGATGTTCGATATACGCACGGTGCCATGCCGGAGCAAGCGTAGCGACCTGACGCAAGGGCACCCACTGACCGGGCACAGAAGTAGGAACAAGCAGGTTCAGCAGTTCGTCCGGAGAGAGCGAGTCACCGCCCGTGGTATAGAGCATTACAGGCACGGCGTATTCATGTTCCCAAACGGTAGTCATCTGCGTACCGCCGGTCACCTGACTCAGATACAGCGACAGCATCGTTTCGGTCACACCCAGCCGCGCAGCCTCGTCGGGCAACAGGGTAATGGCCGTCGCACGGGCTTGGTTGTCAAAGTCGGAGTGCACCCATTGCATTTCGGGTTGCGCCGACATATATTGCTTGAGCGAATCTGCCAAAACAGCCAACAGCTCCATATCTTCGCCGTGCAGACGCACCTCCAGCGGGTTGCGAGCCGCCTGATAATCCATCTGCTTGAAACGGATATAGGCGTTCGGAAAATAATCTTCATATTGCTTAGAGTACTCGCGAAGCAGTTCTGCCGTAGCGCCTACCGAGGTGGTGTTGACAATAAACTGCGCATAATTCGGACCCGGCATCTGTGGTGTATAAGTGGCATGGAAACGGGGCGAAGCCTGTCCGATAAATTCTGTCACACTCGTCACGCGTTCGTCACGCTGCAGCACATGCGCCAAGGAGTCGGCAACCAAAGCCGTCTCTTCTATGGACGAGCCTTCGCGAAGATGTATCTCCACGGCGAAGCACTCGCGTTCGGCTTTCGGCAAGAGTTGCAAATTGAGGCGTGTCAAGAGGAAGACGCCTATCCCGACAGCCAGAAAAAGCACCGCATACACCACGGCCGGATGGCGGAAGCAGGCAGCCAGCAATCGTTCGTAGCCGGACTGCAGACGACTGAAAAAGCGCAACTGAATCCGTTCGAACAAACTGGCTTCTTCGTCACGTTGGCGGTGGACAAAGCGGGTGGACAGATAGGGTGTCACCCACCCTGCGTAGAATATACTGGCAGTCAACGCAAACAGTACGGCAAACGGGAACAGCTTGACGAAATCACCCAAAGGCCCTGTAATAATGCCAGTCATTGGGAAAAACATGCCGCTGATAGCACAGGTAGCCAGAGACATCGGCACAAACAGTTGCTTTGTCGATACGGCCGCCGAATACCAGCGCGAGTGGCCCTTCTCAAGCAGATTGGTATAGCCGTCAATGACAATGACCGAGTCATCCACGATCATGCCAAGCACAAAGATAAGTGCTGCCAAGGTGACGGTATTCAATTCGATGCCTGTAAGATACATCAGTCCCACGCATATCGCCGTGCAGACCGGCACGCCCGTACTGGCCACCAATGCCGTACGCAGCGGGAACAACAGCAGCATCACCACAATGACGACGATGATTGACACCAGTATGTCGCGCAAGAAGGAATAAACGGAAGCCTGCACCACTTTGGGCTGGTCGGTAATGCGGTGGAAACTCAGATCGGGCGGCAGTTCGCCTCGCACCTCGTCCAACACACGTTCCACTTCATTGCCAAAGGCAACGATATTGTTACCGGGCACCATTTCGATATTGACGATGAGGCATTCGGCGTTGTCAAACGAGACGTATCTGTCCGGTTTCTGATAGCGTCGTTCTACGGTAGCAATGTCGCGCAGCCGGACGGTGGCGCCTGTTGTCGGATCGGTGGAAATGATCTGTTGCAGGATCTCGTACTCCGTACGATTCTGCGTTGAGACCTGCAAACTCAGCTCATCGTGTGTCTTGCCGGTAAGCGTACGGAAGCCTTGTAGCGCCAGTTGTGACTGCAAGGCGGCACGCGGGATATGGTAGGCAGCGAGCCGACGCGGATCGACCGTGACGGCTATCTCCTCCTGTTGCAGGCCAAGGATACGGATACGTCCCATTTCAGGGATGGTACGCAGACGTTCACTCAAGTAGTTGGCATAATGTTCCAATTCACGCGGGCTGCGTTCGGGACTGGTCACTGCCAGCAGCATCGAAGATGTGTTGCCGAAGTCATCCACCACCACAGTTTCCAACACACCGGCTGGCAAACGTGTCTTTTTCAGCAGATCCAAACCGGCACGTATCTTGGTCCATGCCTCCATGTTCGACTTGACAGAATTGCGGAGCATGACATAGACATAGACGATGCCGTCTTTTGTCTCGGAGTAAGTCCATTCTTTGTTGACTTCCTCGAAGGTGTTGATATATTCCTCCAAGGGTCGCGTGACTTGTTCTTCCACTTCTTGTGCCGTCGCACCGGGATAGATAGCAGCAACCACGCCCTGACGAATGGTGAATTGCGGGAACTCATCCTTGTTCATCTTGGGCAACGACCAGATACCAAACAGCATCAGCATCAGAAATACGAAGAACACGATGCCGTGGTTTCGCATAGCCGCTTCAATATGGTTGCGCGTGGTTTTCAATAGTGTATCGGAGCGTTGTTATACAGTTTCTGGAATCCTTCTATGATGACGCGGTCGCCCGGTTGCAGGCCGGAATCAATGACCACGCCGCTGTTGGTGTATTCGCCTGTCCGGACATCGCAACGCACGGCAACGGAGTCGCGTGCCACCCATACCGTCGGACGGTCTTTCATCAGCCGGATACACTCGGTAGGTACAATCAGTCCCTCCACTTGTTGCATGCCCAGCGACACATCGCCGATCATGCCTGGCAGCACGGCTTCTGTGCGGCTCAGCCGGGCACGCACCTCGTAAGTATGCGCCACGACGTTGGCTTTCATGCCGCGTTCGCAAACGGTAACAGGGATATCGTCTCCGCCGATGGCTGCTATGTGCAGCATGCCTTTGTCGCCGATATGTACGGTCGCTATCTCCGATTCGGGCACGCCGAAACGGACGTAATACTCGCTGACATCCATTAGTTCCATCAGCGTCTCGCTTGGCAGTACGGACTGCCCCTGCTCCACTTTGAGGCTGCCTATTACGCCCGACGCAGGAGCTGTCAGCGTACATTGGCGCACTAGTTGTTCGGCAGTCTCTACGGCCGTACGGGCTTGGTTAAGACGCGTCTCTACCTCCACCCATTTCAGGTCGCTTACCACACCCGAGTCATGCACAGGACGAACACGGTCGTAGGCATCCTGCGCCTGACGCATCGTAACACGGGCCGCCTCCAGGGCATTCATAGCCTGGGTGTTATCCACGCGCAACAGCATTTGTCCGGCTTGCACACGCTCGCCCGGCTGCACCTTGATTTCCACGACGCGTCCGGCAGTCTGCAGTCCGAGGGGCGTGACCGTTTTGGCTTCCAGCCGTCCGGCATAGCTGCGTGCATGCGAATCGCTTCGGTCGGCTACCTGCATCACACGCACATCAATCGGCTGTCTTTCAGCCTGATTTGCCTGACGCGGGCTGCATGCGCAAAACATCGCGGCGGATAGTATCAGTAATAGTTTATGCTGCATAGTTTATCGGTTTTTCTTTTCTGCAAAATAGCGCCAGAGCGGAGCGGCATGCAAGGCCTGGACAATCTCGCCCTCTTCGAGCAACTGGCGCACCTCGTCTTCGGTGAACAAATCGATGCCGATGTCTTCGGTCGGTTCCTGATGTTGTTCGCGTCTATGCTCCACGCCAAGTGCCAAAAAGGTGTAGCTGAGGTTGTTATGGTTCGTCGGATTCGGCGAAAGGGTCATAAATAGACGCCATTCTCCACCCTCGTAACCGGTCTCTTCGCTCAGTTCGCGCTGTGCGGCGTGTAGCGGTGTCTCGCCCTTGTCCACAACGCCTGCCACCAGTTCATAATGTGTCTCACCCAAGGCATGACGATACTGATCGACCATGACCATATGGCCGTCTTTGGTGACGGCTATCACGTTGATCCAGTTCGGGAACTCCAACACAAACCACGTCGGAATTTTTACCCCACTGGGCATTTCCACACACTCTTGCCGGACGCTGAGCCACGGCCCGAGACGCAAGATATTCTTGCTCTCAAGCACTTTCCACGACCTGTTCGCTAATTTTCGTATCATAAAGCGATTTCCATTTAATTGTCAAATACAGTACACGTGCCACCAAGTGGGCAAAATAGGCCACGTAGATAGCCTGGATATCTATCCACCGGTAGCAAACCAGATAACCTGCCACAAAAGCCACGGCAGCCCAAATCATCGAGTTGCGTATCTCCACGCCGGCCGTAGCTCCGACATACACGCCGTCCCACATGAACGCCAATGTACTCACTATCGGCATGGCTATCAACCATCCCATAAACGGTGCGGATGCCTCAATCACACCCGTATCGCTCGTGATCAGCCGGATGCATCCTTCTCCCCATATGGCATAGACAGCCGTGAACAGCAGTCCCACTCCTATCGACCAGTTGAAAAGCAGGCGAACGGCCTTGCCGGTTAATAACGGCTGGCGTTCGCCGATATAGCGACCCACCAATGCTTCGCCGGCAAAGGCAAAACCATCAACGAAGTAGCTGAACAGCATAAATAGTTTCATCAGTATCGCGCTGACAGCCAGTTCCGTATCGCCGTACTTGCTGGCGAGCGACGTAAAACCGACATAGACCACCATGAAGCACAGGCTGCGTATGAAGAGGTTGCCGTTCAGTTGCAGCAGCCGTCGCATCTTGTCCCATCTTACCGACGTGCGCCATATCTCGAAATCCCGAAATATCGGTATATCGTTATATCGAAACAGCAAGATTCCTATTGCCAGCAGCAAGCCGCTGAATTGTGCCACCAGCGTTCCATATGCCACACCAATTGGGCCAAGAGGTGTATGAACGGCCAGCACATAACTGACGGCCATATTCACCACGTTCACCAATATATCAACCGCCATCGGCGAGACCGTGTCCTGCATGCCGATAAACCAGCCTTTCAGCGCCAACAGACTCAGCGTAGCGGGAGCCGCCCAGATACGCACGAAGAAATACTGACGCGAGAAAGCTGCCACTTCCGGCGAACAGGGCACACACGCCAAGACCAGCGTCACAAATACCCACTGCAACAACCATATCGCCAGTGCACCTATCAAGGATATACTCAGACTCTGAATCAATATCCTCCCCGTCTCCGGCACCGCTTTTGCATATTGTCCATTGTCTATTGTCCATTGTCCATTGTCCCTATGGCCTTGCCCATAGGCTTGCGCCGTCATGCCGCTTGTGCCGACACGCAGGAAGCCGAAGTTCCAGTACAGCAAGTCAAACAGCATCGTGCCGATAGCTATACCGCCGATGGCCGACGCGTCGGATATATGTCCTACAATAGCGGTGTCCACCACGCCCACAAGGGGGATGGTGATATTCGCCAATATACTTGGCACCGCCAACTGTAGTATCCGCTTATTCACCTTTCAATTTTCAATTTTCAATTCGTGAAGAATTTCACTCACTGTCGGGTGCGGGAAAATCACTTGCTCCAATTCGCTTGCCGTATAGCCCATGCGGACGGCGACGCTGGCAGCGCCGATGATTTCCGACGAAGGGTTGCCGATCATGTGTACGCCCAGTATGGTGCGGCTTTTCTTGTCGAGCAACATCTTGCAAAGTCCTGTCTCGCCTTCGTTCTCAGCCATGAAACGGCCGGAATAGGTCATAGGCAGTTTGCGCACTTCCGTTTCGATATTCAGTTCCGCGGCCTGCGCCTCCGTGATACCCACGCTGGCGATCTCCGGATTGGTATAAACCACCGACGGCACGGCGTTATAGGCAATTCGTTGCAGCGGTATCTGCTTGAGCATGCGTCCTACCGCCACTTCGGCCTGACGACTTGCGACGTGGGCGAGCATGATCTTTCCCGTTACATCGCCGCAGGCATACACGTTCGGCAGGTTGGTCTTGCAGAACTCATCCACTACGATGCCGCCGCGATACATCTCCAGATCGTTGAGTGCTTCGAGGCCCTGTAAATTGGCTCGGCGACCGACGCTGACAAGAATCTTATCAGCAGTCAGAGTACTCGGAATATTCGGAATATTCGGATTGCTCTGAATCGTCACCTCATTGCCCTGAATAGCCTCTACCTTGGTGTCGGTCAGGATCTGGATGCCGGCTTTGCGGTATTTGTCCGCCAGCACGCCGACTATTTCCTGATCCAGGTTGGGCAGGATAGCAGGCATGGCTTCGATGACCGTCACCGGCACGCCCAACTCATGGTAAAGCGTCGCAAACTCCAAGCCGATCACGCCGCCGCCGACAATGATAATCGATTTTGGCAGTTCCGTGGCAGCCAGGGCGTCGGTGCTGTCCCAAACGGCAGGATTGTCTTTGATGCCCGGAATGGGCGGCACGAAGTTGGTACTACCCGTGCAAATCATCAGATTCTCCGCCTCGTAGGTCACGCCGTTGCACTCGATAGTCGTTAGTCGTTGGTCATTAGTCGTTGGCTCTTGATCTAATACCTTGGCGAAGCCATTCACTACCGTGCAATGTTCGTTATTCAGGCGTTGTTTGATGCCGGCAACGAGTTTGCGCACGACGATGGTCTTGCGTTTCTGCATGGCGGCAAAGTCGAATTGGACCTTCTCTGCCGTCACGCCGTATTTCTGCGCATGCGTAGCGTTGTAGTACTGTTTGGCGCCGTACAAGAGCGATTTGGTCGGGATACATCCCACGTTCAGACATGTGCCGCCCAAGGCATTCTGCTCAAACAGCACCACATCTTTTCCGGCCTGCGAAGCCTTCTCAGCAGCCGTATATCCCGCCGGCCCGCCACCGATAATAGCTAAAAAGTATTTCATATTTTGTTTTTGATTCTGATTTCAGGGGTTGATTGTAGTACGATTGAATTGGCCGGGACGTCTTGCGTGAGCCAGATATTTCCTCCGATAACGGTGTCGTGCCCGATGCGGACGCGGCCGAGGATAGAGGTGTTGGAATAGACCGTCACGTCGTCCTCCAGTATCGGGTGGCGGGGCACGTCAAGCGGACGTCCTTCGGCATCGTACTCGAAGTTCTTTGCACCGAGTGTCACGCCCTGATACAGCACTACGCGGTTGCCGATGATTGCCGTCTCACCGATGACGACGCCTGTGCCGTGGTCGATGCAGAACGACTCGCCTATCCTGGCGGCAGGATGAATATCTATGCCTGTGCGGCTGTGCGCCAGTTCGGTCAGCATGCGCGGAATACGCGGCACGCCTAACGCATACAGCGCGTGCGCCGTGCGGAAATGAACCATGGCGAATGTGAGTGGATAACTCAATATCACTTCGCCGCGGTCGGTCACGGCCGGGTCGTTGTGAAGCACAGCATCCACGTCGGTATTCAGCAGCCGCGCTATCTCAGGCACTTCCGCCCAGAAAGCCTCCGGCAACGACAGATCAGGTCGTGCGACAGCCGGATAGAAATCCGGAAAAATGACACCCTGCATGTGCGCCACCAGTTGCTTCAATTGTCCTATAGTCGGTATCTTTTCCATTTTTTACACCTTACACTTTACACCTTACACTTTACACCTTACACCTTACACTTTACACCTTACACATCTTTTTCGGCTCCGGAGCCACTCCGGTTTTTTGACTTTTTTGGAAGATTATTGTTTTATGATAAAAAATATTTTTTGTATTTATCTCCTTTGAATGATTTGACTCGGTTTTTTGACTTTTTTGTAAGATTTATTGATTTTGATTTTGCTAAAAATTGGAAGATTTATTTGATTGATTCATGTCAAATTTATTTGTAAATGAATCAGTTAAATAAAGATTCGATAAAAGAAAATCAATAAATCCTTTTTTTCAAGTTTTTTTGATTAAATAAAAATCTAAATCATTCAAAGGTATTTTTTATATTTTTTTCTATCAATAATCTTTTTTATACTTTTTGGGGTTATATAAATCCAAATCATTCAAAAGTGTTTTATCTGTTTTTTTTCTTATTTTATCGCATCAGTACTATTTTTTTATGATTAAATAAAATAATTTTCCATTTTCCATTGTCCATTGTCCATTTTCCCTTAAAGCACGCTCAAATATCTCTCGCCCGTATCTGGCAGCAGAACCACGATCGTTTTTCCTTGGTATGCCGGTTCTGCAGCCAAATGGCAAGCGGCTTGGTAGGCTGCGCCGGACGATATACCGCAGAGCAGTCCCTGTTCGGCAAGCCGATGGGCGCCCGCGTAGGCTTCCTCGTCGCTGACACATACCACGCGATCGACATATTGCGCCTGGTAGGTCTGCGGCACAAAGCCGGCACCTATTCCCTGTATCTTGTGTGCCCCGGCCTGTCCGCCCGACAGCACGGGTGAACCGGCAGGCTCTACGGCGATGATTTCCACCTCAGGCTTATGCTCTTTCAGCGCCCGCCCTACTCCGCTCACCGTGCCGCCTGTGCCGGCTCCGGCAACAAACACATCCACGCGGCCTTCGCTGTCAGCCCATATCTCCTGTCCGGTCGTGCGGTAATGAACCTCAGGGTTGGCGGGATTCGTAAACTGGCCAAGGATGACGCTGCCGGGCGTCGATTGCTGCAATTCTTCGGCTTTGGCTATCGCACCTTTCATGCCTTGCGCACCGGGCGTCAGCACCAGTTCGGCGCCATACGCACGCAGCAGTTTGCGGCGTTCCTCCGACATCGTTTCCGGCATGGTCAGCACCACTTTATAGCCTTTCGCACGTCCTATCCATGCCAGCCCGACGCCTGTATTGCCGCTGGTCGGCTCGATGATTGTGGCACCGGCCTGAAGCACACCGCGTTGCTCCGCATCTTCTATCATGGCGAGAGCCGTGCGGTCTTTGACGCTGCCGCCCGGATTCTGCCGCTCCAGTTTCAGCAGCAGCCGTGCGCCGCCCACAGGGATTTCCACAATCGGTGTCCTCCCGATCAATTCAATTGCATTAGATACTATCATTTTCAATTTTCAATTTGACGGAGTACAATCCGCACGGCTTCTGCTATCATCTCCGGACAGGGTGTCTTGCCGGGTCCGAGCAGTTCGCTGCAAGTGATCGAGCCGTATCGGTCTTTATACTCCGCGGTCAGTTGTTGCACCAGTGCATAGTTCGCCATCTTGCCTTCGTTGTCGTGTGGTGTCGTACTGCCGTTTTGCAGGCCAGCCAGCATAAACATGCCGCAAGCGGCACCGCATGTCAGGCGCATACGTCCCATGCCGCCGCCGAAGCCAGCCGCCAGACGCATCGCCAGTTCTTGGTCGTCCATGCCGAACACATCGCAGCACGCGCCAACAACCGCCTGCGCACAGTTCATTCCGTCGCGAAACAGCTCTTTTGCGCGTTGCGCGCGTTCTTCTATTTCCGTCTCTGTCAGATAAGCCATACTACGCCAAATTAAAATCGGGCGCAAAGATACGACAAAATAATCAATTATGCAAGATTTTGGGACAAAAAATGAAATATGCTTGTATAATTTCAGTTTTTGGCTCAAAATCTTGTTGTTTGCAGCATACTTCGAACGTTGACTAACGACTTTCGACTGCCCATTGTCCATTGCCCATTGTCCATTGCCCTTTGTCCATTGTCCATTGTCCATTGTCCATTGTCCATTGTCCATTTTCCATTGTCAATTTTCCATTTTCCATTGCCCATTGTCCATTTTCCATTGTCAATTTTCCATTTTC
>JAFPJV010000068.1 GCA_017425065.1 Paludibacteraceae bacterium | reverse complement strand
ATGTCGTTTGCCATCCTGATGATGAATGCCGTAGTACCTTTGTTGAACCGTATTCGTCCGCGTCATTTCGGCGAGAAGAAAAAAGCATAAGGAGGACACAGTTATGGCAAAATTAGAAAGTTCGTTCAAGAATATGGTGCTCAGTCTGGTCAGCATCGCGCTGGTGGCCGCTGTGGCACTGGCGGGTGTTTATCTGTTGACTCAAGAGACCATCACCAAGCAAGAAACCGAAAAGAAGGAAAGTGCAATGCGCGAGGTATTGCTTTCTGCCGGTGAAGGAGCAGTTTTTTCCGAGCCTGAGAAAGTGGCGGTCGATAAAGATACCATCATTGTGCATCGTGCGATGAAAGATGGCAAAGAAGTGGGAGCTGCTATTGAGACTCGCGAAAACGGATTTGGCGGTATGCAGGAAATCATGGTGGGTCTGGATACGAAAGGTGTCATCATCGACTATAAGGTGCTCAAGCACCAGGAGACACCGGGTCTGGGTGATCACATCAAGGAGTGGTTCAAAAATGCCGACAAGCCCAAGCAAAACATCATTGGTCGTCAGGCCGGCAGTCTGAAAGTAACCAAGCAAGAGGGCGATGTGGACGGTATCACTGCCGCTACTATTTCGAGTATCCATTTCCTGAATGCTATCAACAAAGCATACGCAGCCTATACGGGTTCGGCAGACGCGCATAGCGGTGCAAGTAAACAAGTAAAAGAAGAAAAGGAGGCCGATCATGAGTAATAATTTGAAAACACTGACCAATGGTATTCTCCGTGAGAATCCTACCTTTGCACTGGTGCTGGGTATGTGTCCTACGCTGGCCACAACGACCAGTGCTATCAACGGTATGTCGATGGGTCTCGCCACGCTCTTTGTGCTGGTGTGCTCCAACGTCGTTATATCGCTGCTGAAGAACCTGATCCCCGACAAGGTGCGTATCCCGGCCTTTATCGTGGTGATTGCTACGTTTGTGACTATCGTCCAGTTCTTGCTGAAGGCATACGCTCCGGCAGTAGATGAGCAACTCGGATTGTTCATCCCGCTGATCGTGGTCAACTGTATCGTGCTGGGACGTGCCGAGGCTTTTGCTGCCAAGAACAGCGTAGGTCTGTCGGCTCTCGACGGTCTCGGCATGGGTATCGGTTTTACCCTTTCGCTCACCGTTATCGGTATGATTCGTGAGTTGCTCGGCACGGGCGCTGTCTTCGGATGGCAGGTGTATAGCGACCATTATGCATCGCTTATCTTCGTTTTGGCTCCCGGTGCGTTCATCGCCCTGGCCTACCTGATGGCTATCATGAACAAACTGGTCAAGAAATGAAAAAATCATAAATTTGAAATCATAAATTTGAAATTATGGAATATTTATTGATATTTGTTGCTGCGATATTTGTTAACAATATCGTGTTGAGCCAGTTCTTGGGTATCTGCCCGTTCCTGGGCGTGAGCAAGAAGATTGATACCGCGCTGGGCATGGGTGCAGCTGTTACGTTTGTGCTGGTGCTGGCCACGGTAGTGACCTATCTCTTGCAGAAGTTGCTTATCCTCTGGCATGTGGAGTTTCTGCAGACCATTCTGTTCATTCTGGTCATCGCTGCCTTGGTGCAGATGATTGAGATCATACTGAAGAAGATCAGCCCGTCGCTGTATCAGGCTCTGGGTGTGTTCCTGCCGCTTATCACGACCAACTGCTGTATCCTGGGTGTGGCTATTATCGTAGCCGATCCGGCACAATTGATGCAGAAGTTGCCGGGTGATACGTTGCAGGCTAACTTGCTGACCGGTACGCTCTTTGCGTTTGCTACCGCTATCGGTTTTGCTTTGGCATTGGTGCTGTTTGCCGGTATTCGCGAACAGTTGTCGATGGCTAAGGTGCCCAAAGCTATGGAGGGAACGCCTATCGCACTGCTTACTGCAGGTCTGCTGGCTATGGCATTCATGGGCTTCAGCGGCGTAGTAGGTTAAGCATTTGAGACATAAATAAGTAATGTTTGCGCGCGTATATACACACATATACGCGCGCAAGTATTAGTGAAGTAGATCCAGCGAGTCAATGGCTTGAACAAGGCGGGTGGAGAAAAGAGTGGCGCCTCGGCTGTTTATGTGATTCGCATTGTAGAAAAAAGTGCTGTCGTTTGCCCACTCAACGGATGAGTAATCCACTATCGGGATGTCATATTTCCGGCTCAATTCACGATACGCATTCATTGTCTCGCTTAATGGAAGGCGCTGATAGAGAGGTTGATATTGTGGTGCGTAGCAGAATAACAGAGATGCGTTTTGCTGCCTGAGCTCCTGTAACAGGCTATCCAACAGCGCTATTGCTTCGGGATTGCAGTCGGTTTTAATTACACTGTCGTTGTTTAGTATTGTTCGAAGGTTGGTGCCGTCGAACGGTGTGTTCTCGTTGTAGAAACCGTGATAGGAATGTTGCTCGGGAAAAGGAAACAGACCTACGCTGGATAATATACCGTATCCTATCAATTTGTAATCACCGAAGTACTTGTACATCGGAATGAAATAGTGTTTCCAGGAAAAGCCGTACAAGTCCAGATAGGGACGAATCGTGCTATCCGAGAAATACGGATAGAAATCCTCGCGACCGAAACCATTGACAATCATGTCCAATTCGTTGTTGTCGATATTGACAATAACGAGTTGCGGAGTCCGGTTGCAGTGTGCGTACAGTTGGTAACGCATGTAACTTATTCCGAATGGCTGGCCGCTGACACCGATGTTCCATACGCGTCGGTGCAGACCGTTCTCAAGAACTTTCGGATCATAGGAACACAAAGCTCTGGAATTGCCGATTATCAGGACGTCGGCATTCAGCGTGTCTGACTGGAGTTCGGCTATCGTCGTCTGGGTTGAACAATGTGCAGTCATGCGTTTAAGTCCGTGGTCCACAAGCCATTGTAGTAACAGCGCGCCTGCTGTTATGAGCAGGAAAAACATGACGGACTTGTATACAACGCGTTTCATCAGAATTGAAAATATATAAACGTCTCAGGCTGTGCGCCAAAAGCCAAAATCAAAATGCAAATATAGATGTATGTCATCCATCGCCACGCTGTTTTCCGAGAAGCGATGTCCAAGCCGTGTTGCCGATTTCTGTTGCGCCACTCAAAGAGCAACAGATTGCAAATAATAATCGGAATAGGGAGTATGGCTTTGGCGGATTCTATGTATAGCAGCGAAAAAAGACTCTTGTCTGCCAAGCCGCATACAAAATGCCACGCTTGCCCGATCGTTTCGGAGCGGAAAAGAATCCAACCCAGCGTGACAAGGGCGAATGTTCCGAGCATTTTCGGGCAGTCACGCCAACGGATGTTATCCGAGGTGTATTTGCGGTTTTTTCCGAGCAGAATCAACGGAAGGAATAATATGGCGTGGAATGCACCCCATGCGATAAATGTCCAGTTTGCACCGTGCCAGAAACCGGAGAGCAGGAATATGACAAACGTGTTGCGAACTATTTTCCATTTTTCTACGCGTGAGCCGCCAAGCGGGATATAAATATAATCACGGAACCACGTGGTAAGCGAGATGTGCCAGCGTCGCCAGAATTCTGCTATGTCGCGGCTGAAATACGGGTTGTTGAAGTTACGCATCAATCGGATACCGAACAGTTTGGCTGTTCCGATGGCGATGTCGGAATAGCCGGAGAAATCACCATAAATCTGGAAGGCAAAGAGCACGGCGGCGAGCAGGAGTGTACTGCCGGAATGCGTGTCGTAGTTTGCCCAAACCTGGTTTACATATACCGCACAGCTGTCAGCCACAACAATCTTTTTGAACAATCCCCAGAGTATCTGCCGCATGCCGTCTGCTGCCTGCTCATAGTTGAAAGAGCGGTTCCGGCAGAATTGCGGCAACAAGTTTGTTGCGCGCTCAATCGGGCCTGCGACTAATTGGGGAAAGAATGCGATGAAAGCAAAGAATGCTACTATGTCGCGTGTGGGTTCCAGTTTCCGGCGATATACATCAATAGAGTAGGATAGCGCCTGAAAGGTGTAAAACGATATTCCAACGGGCAGGATGACATGCAGCAGCAAGTTGTCTGTTTCGACACCGAACAATCGTCCGAACTCGCGTACAAAGAAATCGTAATACTTGAATATCGCCAAAATACCTATGTTGACGACGATGTTTGCCCATAGCCAAAAGGCAGAAGCCCGGGAAGAGGAACAGTCCGTCTGATAGCGGCGGATGAGCAAGCCGCTGCCCCAGGAGCAGAGACTCGTAAAGGCAATAAGGAGCAGAAAACGCCAGTCCCACCAACCGTAGAAAACATAACCGGATAAGACGACAAAGGCGTTTTGCAGCCGTAATTTCATTTTTTCGCTGATGGCGGCATAACCAATTGCCCAGTAAACCATGAATACAATGGGCAAAAACAGGATATATTCAAAGGAGTTGAACAGCATTGCGGCGGCTTTGTTACGGGTTGCAGATTGGTTATATCGCAAAAAAACGACCCGGAAGTCGTTTTTTGTGTGGTGCCAACGGGAATCGAACCAGTGACACAAGGATTTTCAGTCCT
>JAFPJV010000067.1 GCA_017425065.1 Paludibacteraceae bacterium | reverse complement strand
TATCTACCCAATCATCGTAGTCTTTTGAACCTTCATATCCGTATGTCGGGTTCCATGCGAGATTCAAGATATACTTGGCCATACATTCTTCAAATCCGGGGAAGTACACCAATGTGTCTATATATTCTGTCACTGGATATACAAAATCGAATCCACGCCATGTATAAACCTCATTGTCACAAGGCTGGTCTTTCTTGCTAGGTGATTCTACAATCGTTATACCGTGCAAGATAGTTAATTGCAATACACGAATAGAATCGAACACGCCTTCTGAACGATATTGCATCACATGAAGTGTATCTTCGAACTCAAACAACATTTGCGAGTGATCATCCAGGTTTCTCGTTAAATTCAGGTGCTCGTGCGCACGCATCCCACCGGTTTCCGGGTCATAGACTATCCATGTATATTCATCGTTGGCACATGTTGTATCTATTTTGTCAATAATACGGTAAGTCGGATAGACATATACTGTTTGACGGATAATGGAGTCAGCACCAGATTCCAAGTGTATAGTATCTTCGAAATGGAAGACACGGACATCTTTCGGTTTATTGGGATCGTCGTATTTTACGTTACCAATGATATTTCCGTTTTCGTCATAGTAGTACTGGAAATATTCACCGGTTTTGTAGTTGTTGGGATGTAATGGGTTGCCAAATTCATCCACAAAACCGAACTTGTAATCCACCGCATTATCTCCCAAGTGAATGGTTTCATATTCGGTGACATATGTCTTAGCTAATCTCGCTCCTTCCGGAAGCAGTTTGTCAACATTCATACCGCTGATGGTCAGGTCACCATTCGATAAATCCTGTGTGTGGTTTTCACCGCATGTACCACTTTCGGCAAACATCGTTCCTACGCTTGCTACAAGCGCAAAGATAAGAGTAAAAATTTTTTTCATATCGAGAGTAAAGCAAACGCTTTGTTATATTTCAATATGTCCTTGCTTTTATTTGTAATGCTGTCAAGGCCAGCATTATTTTCTAAACCCTCCTAGGCGGAGGCCACTTCTCCCGCTTGTCGGGAGAACGTTCCGCGGCAAGCGACGATCCGGTTTTACGTCACGGATGGGACGGGGATTAGTTCGGAGTTAGCGGTTGCGTAAGGAGCCTTTTTGCCATTGGAGCGTCGGATAGGTCTTACGCAGATAGGCTTCGGCTTCCTCGATGCCGCTGGAACCGCTGGTGGCAAACGGAATAAGCGTCTTGCCCTCCAGTTGCGGCAGGTTGTTGTCGATCCATGAATTGATAATACGCGGACATATTCCCCACCAGATGGGAAAACCGATATACACGGTGTCATAGGGCGTAACGTCCGTACACATCCGGATAGCAGGGCGTTCGTCGGGATCCTTCATCTCGACCGAAGAGCGGGAGTTGTCGTTCCGCCAGTCGAGGTCTGCCGCGGTATAAGGTTCTGCCGGCTCAATCTCCCAGAGACGGGCATTCTGCTGTTTGGCGATTTTCTGCGCCGCTGCGCGTGTTGTTCCCGTTGCCGAGAAATACGCTACCAAGGTTTTTGCATTCGTAGATGTCATACATGCGGCACAAAGGAGTGCCAAAAGAAGAAAACGTTTCATATTCTGAGTTTATTTATTTTGCAGCCTTTGTCCCGTAAGGGTATATTCCGTATCTCCGATGAGTATCAGGAGTTGTCCGTTGCGCAGCAGTTTGCGGGCAACTGGAGCCGACTGAACGGTTTCGCAACCTTCCGGAATCTCTATCCAGCCGTTGCTGACGCCGGGCGTGAAACGCGGGTCCAGCGAAGAGATCAGATTTTGCAGTTGCACGGGTTGACCGGCTTTCTCGCCCCATATATACTCCGCCAGATAAGGATAGTCGATAAAGGGATTGCGGTTGTGCTGGAAGTTGTTGACGGCATTCGCCCGCTTGATTTCCTTCTCGGACACAGGATCCTGGCGATGCCATTGGATCAGCACCTCCTGTTCCCATGGTTGGAACTCGAGGTAGTTGTCGTTCTGCATAGCATATTTGGAACCTACCTGGGCATTGTCGATGCGCCATCCGTAATTGGATTTTTTGCTCGTAGGCGGCAGGTCGGGATATTCGCCATTCAGGTTACGGCCATAACAAGTGACCACATAGAAATAGGTACGTGCGAAATCGCCCTTGTACTCATCTTTCGGTTCAAAGACCCAGAAATCGACGTTCAGTGCGTCGTGGTGGATCATACCGATACGGAGTGAACCGGCCGTTTTAATATCCTTCTGAGGCACGCCGAGCGGATAGTTACTGCGTGCACTATTGGCCGTTGAGTTGGACGGGTTTAGCAGATAGCAATCCTTATACGGGTCGCTCTTGGCGGCTCCCCACCAAGAGTTAGCCAACGAGTGCTCGATATTACAGCCGGATACCACCGAGCCGGGCGAGCCGAATTTCTTCCAGTCATCGCAATACATATCCATGCAATAGCCGTTTTCGTCTTGGTCGGCATAATAGAACACCTCCCATGTGGAGTTCGAACCATTGCCGTAAGGGATAACAGTATGTTTGCGGATTCGATTCTTGAGTGTGTCTTTCAGAACCGCATCTTTCAATCCGTTGGTGCCATTGTAATAGCCGGCCGGGATAGTGTCGGCAAGTGCGTTCGCGGAGAAAAGACAAAGGATCGCGAACAGGATGAAAGATGTGTGATGTTTTATGTTTGATGTGTGATGTTTTATGTATAACATAATTATTTGAGTTTTTGTCCGGTTACAGTATAAAGATTTTCGCCGACCATGATATACAGTTGGCCGTCGATTAAAAATTTATGATTTATGGTTTCAAATTTAGAATTTATGATTTCTTTAGGATTTTCGATGGCGTCGGTGGATGAACAAGCAGTCAGATAGTCGGAATAGACGAAGACCGTTGTATTGTCGTCGTAAGTAACTTTGATAGCAGATAATCCGCGTGATTTGCTTTCGCCACCGATGGTGAAGACGATATTGCTGGCGGAGCCGGTCCATGTCAGTCCGTTCATCGTGCCGACATTTGCTGTAACCGGATTGCTGTTATCCACCGGTCCCGGCACAAGTTCCACTCTTGTCATCGTAGCGCCTGAGAGCGTGATCTTCGAGCCGGCATAGCAACGCAGTTCGGTATAATAGGTTGTAGCCGTCGATGCAGAGGCTTTGTCGAAAGCAATTGTCACTTTACCGGCTTGGGCTGTGGTGACTTTGTCGCCGCGTTTGTAGCCGTCGTTGGAGGTGAAAGAAGCCGTCTGGGTGACACTCCCCTGCCCTGCGCCCTGTTCCTCGTGCGCAAAAACAGCATGGAACGTCACGTCGCTGTTGATAGCCGGTGCTTCGGTGGCGGCAAGGAACAGATCGGACGGACGTGTCTGGGACGTGCCGGAAATAGCCGTCGTGCTCCATCCGACGAAGATATTGCTCGAAGCGGAACAGGAGACCGGTGTTGCGGGCAGAGCGTCCGGCTTGTGGTTCTTGAAGACGGAATCCACCTTCAACTGAGTGCCGTTGACCGACCATGTGACGCCGAACTTGGCATAGTCCTGCTGATTGTTGCCGCCTTCGGTATCCATCGGCACATAATCCCTGCTATAGGCGGAAAGAGCGGTAGAGGGGTCAAAAGCCGTAGAAGTCTTGTTGCCCCAGATATATTCCGCCAATTCGGGAAAATCGACAAAGGGATTGCGGTTGTGCTGACATTTATAGACCGAGTCGTTGCGGTTGATTTCCTTGACAGACACAGGATCCTGGCGATGCCACTTCATGAGAAGAGCCACGGAATAGTCCGTCAGATAATTGACACCATTGCTGTAGGAGAACATCTTTGAGCCGTTGTCGGTGGTGAAGTTCTTTTCCCGATAGCATGTCACCATATAGAAATAGATACGTGCGATGTCGCCCTTGTAGCGGTCGTCGGGCTCATAGACCGTTCCGATACCCGTATAGCCCGGAAAACTGCTGCTTCCCAGATGTCCCAACGCCTCCTGACTCAACGATATCTCGTCGGAGCGGGAAGCCGTTTCGCCATATGCCTCGTTGCCACGGAGGTTGTTGACACGGGCATCGGTGGGAATGACATGAATCATGTCGCTATACATCGGCGAACCGCCGTTGAACCAGGACTTGGGCACAGAATGTTCTTTGTTCCAACCCATGCAGAAGTCATTCTGCGCACGGTTGAGATGCGCCATGGTAAACTCGCAGGTGGAATAGATTTCCCACAACGTCCCATCCGGCCGGAAATCGGCAATGGCGTAGTAGTCCTGCAAACCGTCATAATTGAGCGTGGTGTGGGACTTGATACAATTGTACAAAGCCGTACGAAGCGCTTCGCCCGACTTGCCGTTTGCCGCCGAGTAATAGTTGGCGGGAATCTGCGCCCGAACAAAGATAGCGCAGAAAAGAGCGGCTATGATTGTTGTTTTTCTCATCTCAGTTGTTGTCCTGTAATTGTAAATAATTGTTCGCCTACTTGCAGATAGATTTGTCCGCCGATGAGCAGCTTGCGTGCCGTTACGGTTTCGGCAACGGTCTCAACGAGTTCGGTCGGCGTCTGGCACGAAGTGATATAACGGCTATAGGTTGTGACAGCACCTTCTCCGTTGATAGTAACGGCTACGGTGGCTACGCGCCGGCTGCCGGACGAACCGCCGAAGGTGAAGAGTACGGACGTGGCTTTGCCTGTCCATGTGTCGGTAGCGAACGAGCCGGTATTGACCGATATCGGGTTGCTTGTGTCGCTGGAACCGAAAGAAAGAACGATCTTGGTTATATCTTCGCCCCGTGCATCCACATCCATCGTGTTACCAGGATAGAAACGAACGGCGCCGCCGGACGAGTAGTACTTAGGCGGATTGGAACCACCCTCCTGGCTGCAAGTAACGGTGAAGTTCTCGACTTCCACCTGCGTAACGGCTGCGCCGTTGCCGATACCGGCTTCGGGGAAAGAGAGCGTCTCCTCTTTTGCCACGCTACCGCTACTCTGGGTTTCTTTCTTGGCAAAGACAGCATAATAAGTGACATCGGCAGTAACAGCCGGGAAGTCGGCAACAGCCGTATAGAGCACAGCCGGTGCGTCGTCCTGCGAACCCTCGATAGCCTCCGTTGTCCAACCCATGAATTCGGTACTTTCCGTCGAGCAGCTAACCGGAAGCGGAGGCAACGCAGCGATAGACTGGTTTTCTCCGATGGAATCGACCAAAGCCGTCTCGCCGTTGATCGACCAGTTGACACCGTATTTCACGGCAGGCGTCGGCGGATCGACAGGTGCTCCATCGCGCGAACCGTCGCTCACGCCCCAGATGAAATCCGGGTCGAAAGAAGCCATCGCCTTGTCGAACGTGAAGGTCTCGCTCTGACGGTCGCCCCACAAGTATTCCGCCAAGATAGGATAATCGATAAAGGGATTGCGGTTGGATTGCTGGGCCTCCATGCCGTTGTTGCGATCCACTTCTTTTCGGGAAACAGGGTCGAGGCGATGCCACTTCATGAGAAGGCTGACCGAATAGGCCGTGAAGCCGAAGTTGGCGTCCGTGCTGTTGAACATCTCGCTGCCATGGTCGGATGTCAATGTGATGTCATTTTTATTGCCTTTTTTGTAACGCACCACCATATACATATACATGCGAGCAAAGTCGCCTTTATACTCGTCGTCCGGCTCAAACACGTTCGACAGGCTGCAACCCGGAAAGGTCGAAGCGCCCAACTTGCCTTTGCCTATTTTATTGCCGTTTTTCAGACGCGTGCCATTGGCGCACTCACCGAACGAGTAGTTGCTGCGCTGGTTGTTCACATAGCCGTCGGTAGGAACGATATGTCCCAAATCGTAATAAGCCGGTGTATCATCGTTGAACCAGGATTTTGGCAACGAGTGCTCGCGGTTGTAGCATGAACCCACGTTGCTGTAACTGCCACATTGATTCGTAACCGGCGTATAAAGCACGTTGGAATACATATCCCATATCTTGCCCGCCTTGCCTATCGAGTCTTCCGGATAAACGTCCGTTACCTTGTAAGCAGACCATAGTTTTGTATAAGACATGTCTTTCGGGCCGGCAATCGTAATACTATACAGATTATCGCGAAGCGTCGCGCCCTGCGTATTGTTGATAGTGGCATAATACGACTGGTCGATTGACCATCCCAACTGCGCCGAAACCAGCAGCGCAAGCAGTAAGAAGAAGTGTTTTTGCATGATTATTTTAGGGTTTTAATGTTATTGTATATCATTAGCGGCTGCAAAGGTACGACTTTTTTTGCATATATGCAAATAAAAATGATTTTTTTTCAATGAATAATGATTAATGAATAATGAATATCTTTAATTTGGTCGAAAGGTCGAGTGGCTCGACACCCAGATAAGTGGCTCCGGTGCCGGAAAATTGGCTCGACACCCAGATAAGTGGCTCCGGTGCCGGAAAATTGGCTCGACACCCCCATATAAGTGGCTCAAATGCCGAAATTCAGCCGTCAAATTCAAAACCCGGCCGCAAAAATGCGACCGAAATGCACGATGTCCTATTGACATTATTCGGTGCGATTCGGACTTGCTCGGGCTTTCGTTGGATTAACAACCTACTTATAATCTACTAATAAGCTACTTATAGGCTACTTATAATCTATTTATCACCTACTAATAACCTACTTATCACCTACTAATCACCTACTCAAGTCATTACGGATTTGAAGATTCGAAAATTTGAAAATTTGACTACTCCTTGATTATTTTTTTGAGGAAATTCGAAAATTCGAGATATAGTCCCTGCGTGTGCTGTTTGGAAAAAATGTGAAATTAGTTCTTATCTCGCCTAAAAGGCTCGAACGATTATTGCGCACCTTTGTGCGAATAACAAGGCTTTCCCGCTAAAACTTCAAATAAATTTGATTTTTATCGGCAAATCCTTGCATATTCCAAATATTTGTAGTAACTTTGCACCGGATTTTGTGCACATGCGTGCACGGATGCTGTATGCGCCTATACGAATTAAAGGATTTAATCGGTCTGCATCCGGAGATAGATGCAACGGTAGCGGAACTCGGTAAGGGGAAGGAAAAACACCTCTTGCTAACGGGATTGAATGCCTCTGCGCGGAGCATCGTGCTCGCTGCCATTATGGATAAATTGGGAGGAGGATCGGCGCGAACAGATGGAAAAAGCGTGCGAACGGGTAGGAATATGCTTGTGCTACTGGATTCGCAAGACGAGGCGCAGTATATGTATGCCGACCTTCAGGCGCTGGCAGGCGAGAGAGTGAGCGAAAAGGGAAAAGAGAAAGAGACTGAGAAGGGAATAGGAGAAGGAGATCAGAGGGAGACGAAGACAGGGAAGGTGCAGGTGCTGTTTTTTCCGAATTCACGGAGACGCAGACAGGGAGCGGACGAAGCCATGATAATCCAGCGGACGGAGGTGCTGACCGCCCTGAGTGCAGAAAGCGAGCGGCCACGTATTGTGGTAAGTTATCCGGAAGCGATAGCGGAAGGCGTGGCAAAACGCGAACAGTTGGAGCAAAAAACGATACGTCTGCACGTGGAACAGACGATGCCGATAAGCCGGTTGACCGAAATGCTGCATGAGCAAGGCTTTGAGCGGATGGATTTTGTGTATGAGCCCGGGCAGTATGCCGTGAGAGGCGGCATTGTGGATGTCTATAGTTACTCGCACGACGATCCGTATCGTATCGACTACTGGGGCGATGAAATCGAATCGATCCGCACATTCGACATCGAGACACAGTTGAGCCAGCAGCAAGTGCGCGAGATAGACATCATTGCCCGCCAACAGACGGAGAAAGACGAGACCGCCTCGCTGACTGAATACTTGGGCAAAGATACAATATGGGTGAGCAACGATTTTTCGGTGGTGGATTACAAACTGAAGACGCAGGATGTAGCAGACTGCCGTTTGCCGGACCTGAAGAACGACGGACTGACGACCATCGAGATAGGCCACAAGAGTTACTACGAGCGACATACAACCGTAGCATGGAACACACTACCCCAGCCCGTGTTCCACAAGAACTTTGAATTGCTGATAGACGACTTGGTAGAGAAGCAAAAAGCGGGCTTCCACCTCTATATCCTGTCCGACCAGAAGAAGCAGACCGACCGTCTGGCGGCTATCTTCGAGCAGATGGGAGAAGACGGAGGCGAACAAATCCGTTTCACGGCAGTCGATAAGACCTTGCATGCCGGTTTTGTAGATCAGACGATGCGGCTTGCGTGCTATACCGACCACGAGATATTCGAGCGTTTCCACCGCGTCTCGCTTCGTTCGGAGAACGCCCGAAGAGGCAAAGCCATCGTGACGTTGCGCGAGATAAACCAGTTGCAGGTGGGCGACTATGTGGTACACTCGGACCACGGCGTAGGACGCTTCGGCGGATTAGTAACAACAACCGTCAACGGCAAGCCGCAAGAGATGATCAAACTCATCTTCCGCGACGGAGACACGATATTCGTATCGATCCACAACCTGCACCGGATATCGAAATACAAAGGCCGCGAAGGCAGCGAGCCGACGATATCCAAACTGGGCAGCGGTGCATGGGAACGCCTGAAAGAGCGCACCAAGGACAAAGTAAAAGACATTGCGCGCGACCTGATACGTCTATACGCCACCCGCAAACAGCAGCCGGGACATTGCTACTCGCCGGACGGATACATGCAGCATGAACTGGAAGCCAGTTTCCTCTATGAGGACACGCCCGACCAAGCCAAAGCGACACTGGACGTGAAGCACGACATGGAAAGCCGACGCCCGATGGACAGGCTCATATGCGGCGACGTAGGATTCGGCAAGACAGAAGTGGCGATGCGTGCCGCCTTCAAGGCCGCCACAGACGGCAAACAGACCGCCGTACTGGTGCCGACGACCGTGCTGGCACTACAACACTACCAGAGTTTCCGGGAACGCATGAAAGGCTTCCCCGTAACGATAGAATACCTGAGCCGCGGCAAGACGGCCAAGGAACAAAAAGAGATCTTAGACAGACTGAAAGAAGGCAAGATAGACATCCTGATCGGCACCCATAAACTGGTGAGCAAGAGCGTGGTATGGAAAGACTTGGGACTGCTGATAATCGACGAAGAGCAGAAATTCGGCGTGGCAGTCAAGGAGAAACTGAAGAACCTGCGCGCCAACGTGGATGTGCTGACGCTGACGGCTACGCCTATCCCGCGCACACTCCAGTTCTCGCTGCTCGGCGCTCGCGACCTGAGCATCATCAATACGCCTCCGCCCAACCGCTATCCGATACAGACGGAGGTCATCACACCAGAGGACGAGGATATCATCAAAGAAGCAATCGACCTGGAGATGGAACGCAACGGGCAGGTGTTTGTGGTCAACAACCGCATCGAGATGCTGGAACGCATCCAGAACCGCCTGCAACGGCTTTGCCCGCAAGCGCGCATCGTGGTCGCCCACGGACAGATGCCGACCGACGAGATGGAGAAAAGGTTGGAAGACTTCATCAACTACGAGTACGACGTGCTCATAGCGACAACTATCATTGAGTCGGGAGTCGATATACCGAACGTGAACACGATGATTATCTATTCGGCGCAGCACTACGGCTTGAGCGACTTGCACCAGTTGCGCGGACGCGTAGGACGTTCGAACCGGAAAGCCTATTGCTATCTCGTGGCGCCGGAACGCGAACTGCTGACAGCCGACGCACGCAGACGATTAGATGCCATATCCACGTTTGCGGAGCTTGGTTCGGGCTTCAACCTTGCCATGCAGGATTTGGATATCCGCGGAGCGGGCAACCTGTTAGGCGCCGAACAGTCGGGCTTCATCGCCGACCTGGGCTACGAGACCTACCAGCGGATACTAAACGAAGCCGTTGCGGAACTGAAAGAAGAGATGGGGATGGAAGCCATGGACGAAAGAGAATGGAAAACGGACAATCGGCATCGTTGGGCGGAAGACTGCCAGTTGGAAAGCGACCTGCAATTAGGTTTCCCGACCAACTATGTGGAGAACATATCCGAGCGTATCAGCCTCTACCGCGAATTAGACCAGATGCGCGACGAAGAGCAACTGCTGGCCTACAAGAAACGGCTGATAGACCGTTTCGGCAACTTGCCGGAATCGGCGGAAGAGCTGTTAGACGTTGTGCGACTAAGGTGGCTATGCTGCGAATTAGGCATCGAGAAAGTGTTCTTGAAAGGTGAACGGCTCGTGCTTTACTTCACGACGAAAAAGCCACGTTACTGGCAGTCGGATACGTTCCAGAAATTTATTACGTACGCCACGACGCGACCGGAACGATGTATGCTGAAAGAAGATGTGGATAAGAAAGGACAACCTACCGGCCGACGCTATATGACGATACAGAACGTACGAACCGTAGCGGGAGCGCTGAGACTGCTGAATAAGTTGAGAGTTGAGAGTTGACCGGAGTGACTCCGGCGTCGGAAAAGTTGATAGTTGATAGTTGACCGGAGTGACTCGGGAGTCAAATAAGTGGATAGATTATTGTTATGCGATATATAGGAATCATACCGGCACGCTATGCTTCGACCCGTTTTCCGGGCAAGCCGTTAGCGATGTTAGGCGACAAGCCCATGATTCAGCGTGTCTATGAACAAGCACGCAAAGCCTTGGACGAAGTGGTGGTGGCAACAGACGACGAACGTATCTACAAAGCCGTTCTCGCCTTCGGCGGACAAGCCGTCATGACACGTACAGACCACAAATGCGGCACCGACCGTTGTCTGGAAGCCTATGATAAAATAGTCGAAAGTCAAAAGTCGAAAGTCGAAAGGTCGAGTAGGCTTGACACCGATATAAATAGTTCCGGAGCCGAAAAAACAGACGAAGAGACGGTGATTATCAACATACAAGGCGATGAACCGTTTATCCAGCCGGAGCAGATAGAGGCTATCAAGTCGTGTTTTCCAACCGAGATAGCTACGCTGGTAAAGCCGTTTACGGAAGCCGACGGACTGGAAGCATTGGAGAACCCGAACACACCAAAAGTAGTGTTCTCGCGCGAGACGGGCAATGCCCTACTCTTCTCGCGAAGCGTGATACCTTACCTTCGCGGGATAGACCGGACAGAATGGCTCCGACAACACAAACACTACAAACATATCGGCATGTATGCGTACCGTGCAGATATCTTGCGCCAAATAACACAACTGCCGCAGACAGAAGCCGAACGAGCCGAGAGCCTGGAGCAACTGCGCTGGCTGGAGAACGGCTACCGGATCCGCGTGGCGGAATGCAACGTGCAAACAATAGGCATCGACACGCCGGAAGATCTGGAGCGGGCAATCGCATTTATGAAAGAAAACAAGTTATAAATCAGATAAATAACTTTAATTATTAACCCTAAAAAACACAAAACAATTATGGCAAAAAATCAATGTCCTACTCCGCACATTGCTGCGCAGTATGGTGAAATTGCAAAAACCGTTATCATGGCAGGCGATCCACTACGCGCCAAACTGATGGCTGAGAAGTTCCTGACCAACGCCGTTCAGTTCAACAACGTACGCGGCATGCTCGGTTTTACCGGCGAGTACAAAGGCAAACGCATCAGCGTTATGGGACACGGCATGGGTATTCCGTCGATCGGTATCTATACCTACGAGTTGTTCAACTTCTACGATGTGGACACGATCATCCGCGTTGGTTCTGCCGGTTCGCTGCACAAAGACCTGAAATTGGGTGACATCGTGATTGCACAGGGTTCGTGCCACAACAGCAACTACGACATCCAATTCGAACTGCCGGGAACGTACGCTCCTATCGCCGATTTCGATCTGCTCCGCAAAGCAGCTGACGCATGCGAGAATTTCGGCTATCGCTACCGCGTAGGCAATGTGTTCTCGTCCGACTCGTTCTACACCGAGATTGCACACAATGAGCGTTGGATCAACATGGGCGTATTGTGCATCGAGATGGAGGCTCCGGCACTCTATATGAATGCCGCCCGCGCAGGCAAGAAAGCCCTGTGTATCTGCACGATATCCGACAATATCGTTACCGGCGAAGCCCTGCCGGCAGAAGAACGCCGCACCTCGTTCACCAACATGATGGATGTGGCCTTCTCTATTATCTAAAACAGGAATGAACATCAGAACTCTGATTATATTGTTTCTCGCTTTGCCCCTGTGCCTCGCGGCGCAGGAGCAAGGCGGCGAAACGTCTTTGGAAAGTCCGTCTCCCCAAAAAGAGAAATCGGGAGGCGGCAAAATATTTACCGGCTTCTCCGGCGGTATGCTGCTGCACATAGGCTATATGTTCTCGAATTCACCGGACAAACTGTTCAGCAACACGGGACTCGGTTCGCCGGATTACATAAAAGGCCTGCCGAAAGACGGCGCATGTTTCGGTTTGGGCGGCACGTTGCGTGTACACCTGCTGGATCATATCCACGTTGGCGCCGAAGGATACGTCAGCACGATGCCGCTGATGCGAACCGGTTCGAACGTCCGCACCGGATGGGGAGGCGCGATGTGCGACGCCTATACGACATGGGGAAAAGTGCGTCCGATGGTCGGTATGACCATTGGAGGAGGAACGATGAAAAGGCTCTTTGTGCCGGAAAACGAAAACGGCTACGAAGGCGTAGGACAGACCAACTACAACGCCTCTTACACCAACACGCCGTTTTTCCTGCTGGATCCGTACATCGGATTGGAAATTGAGTTAAATTCACATATTGCCGTCATGATACGCATCGACTACATGCTGCCGTTCGGAAAGACAAGCAGCGAATTGACAACGGTGAAGGACGACATCAAATGGAGCAATTTTATGACGCCGTCAGGTCCTCGCTTATATGCAGGATTCATGTTCGGCCACCTGAAACGAAATTAATAATAAACACATTATATAAATGGATAAAAACACTTGGATCGGCTTCGGATTGATAGCCGCGATTTTTATAGGCTTCAGCCTATTCAACAGACCCTCAAAAGAACAACTGGCACGACAGCAGGCATACAACGACAGTATTGCCGCCGTGCAAAAAGAAGCAGCAGAAACGCAAGCCAAACTGGAAGCAGCATCTGCACCGGCTGAAACAAATCCGGCGCAGGATACCGTCAGTCTGGAGGAGAAAGAGCAACAGCTTCGTCAATCGAAATACGATGTTTTCTCCCGTGCTGCCGAACCGCAGATGCCCGTGGATTATATTCTGGAGAACGAAGTGCTGCGTCTGCATATCTCGTCCAAAGGCGGCCGGATCGAGCAAGCCGAACTGAAAGAATACAAGGCCTATGGCGACTCGGTCAACCCGCTGAGCCTGTTCCGCGGCGATGAGTCGGAGATGCGTCTCTTGCTCCGCTCAAAGGACAACAGCCGTATTTTGGCAACGGACGAACTGCATTTCGCTCTGCAGTCACGTACGGATTCGACACTCGTCCTGCGGCTTGCGACGGACAGCGCAACCGAGTGGCTCGACATTTGCTATGCGATTCACCCCGACAACTACATGGTAGATATCCGTCTGCAAGGACACGGATTGGAGAATGCGTTGGCACCGAATACCACCAGCTTGGAACTGGTTTGGAACCAACTCATTCCGCAACACGAGCGCGGTCGCAAGTTCGAGGAACGTTATGCCCAGTTGCAATACATGCTGCCCGACGGCGACATGGAGAAACTGAGCGAGAGCAAAGCAGACCAGAAGAGCGAGAACGCCAAGATACGCTGGATCGGCTACAAAGACCAGTTCTTCTCGTCCGTGCTGATTGCCGACAGCGTCTTTGAGACCACTACCCTCACCTCCACGCCACAGACAGACCGCTACGTCAAAGCCTATACGACCAACACCCATATCCCGTTTGACATCCGTGGTGAACGGGCAACGGGCATGAAGATGTATCTCGGTCCGAACCACTACAATACACTCAAAGCCTTTGACGCCAACCTGAAAGGCGATCAGAAACTGCGCCTCAAAGAACTCGTTCCGCTCGGCTGGAAAATAGTCAGCTGGATCAACAAAGCGCTGGTCATTCCGATGTTTGACCTGTTCAACTCATGGGAACTGAATATCGGTCTGGTCATTCTGCTGATGACCATCGTGATCAAACTTATCATCCTGCCATTCGTCTTTGCCAGCTACAAGTCGAGCGCCAAGATGCGTGTTCTCAAGCCGCAGATTGATGCCATCAACGAGAAGTTCCCGGCAGACAAGATGCAAGAACGCCAACAGGCCACGATGCAGCTGTATCAGCGTGCAGGCGTCAGTCCGATGTCGGGCTGTCTGCCTATGTTGTTCCAGTTCCCGGTGCTGATGGCTATGTTCTGGTTCCTGCCTACGGCTATCGAGTTGCGCGGCAAGTCGTTCCTCTGGGCGGATGACCTCTCTACCTATGACGCCGTTATCACCTGGGGCACCAATATCCCGCTTCTGGGCGACCACCTGAGCTTGTTCTGTCTGTTGATGACCATCGTCAACATCATCTATACCTACATGAACATGCAGCAGCAGTCGATGGATCCGAATATGAAGTTCATGAAGTATATGATGTATGCCATGCCGCTCATCTTCCTCTTCATCTTCAACGATTACAACGCCGGTCTTTCGTACTACTACTTCGTCAGCCTGCTTATCACCATCCTGCAGACCATGATTTTCCGTTGGACGACCGACGACAAGAAACTGCTGGCAGAGATGGAGAAGAATGCCAAGAAGAACGAGAAGAAAGCGCAGAAACGCAGCGGCTTCATGGCTCGTCTGGAAGAAATGCAGCGCCAGCAACAGAAGATGGCGCGCGAGAACGCCAAGGCTCAACAGAAACGAATGCGCTAAATGACGTTCGCGTTTCATACATTAGGATGCAAACTGAATTTTGCGGAATCATCCGCATTGGGCAAGACTTTGGCGGCGCGCGGGCATATGCGCGTCGCTAAAGGTATGGCGCCCGACCTGTGTATTGTCAACACCTGCTCTGTCACCGATGCCGCCGACCACAAAGACCGTCAGGCCATACGCCGCCTTCGCCGACAATATCCCGAAGCGATACTCATCGTCACAGGCTGTTATGCCCAACTCCGTCCGGGCGAAGTGGCTGATATTCCGGGTGTTGACTATGTACTCGGCATGCATGAGAAATTCGATATTCCGGCTTTCGTCGAGCACCTGGAACAGCAGCACGAAGCCGTTCACGCCGGCAATATACGCGAGGTGGAAACCTTCTGCGGCGCACGCTCCAAGGACGACCGCACACGCTGTTTTCTGAAGGTGCAAGACGGTTGCAACTATTTTTGCACCTACTGCACGATTCCACTGGCACGTGGCAAGAGCCGCAATCCGAGTATAGCATCGCTGGTAGAAGAACTGCGACAGGCACTGGACGATGGAGCACGGGAAATTGTACTTACCGGCGTCAACATAGGCGACTTCGGACGCACGACAGGTGAACGCTTTATCGACCTGCTGCGAGCATTGGATACGCTAACGACCAATGACCAACTGCCAACGACCGACTATCGGATACGTATCTCGTCGTGCGAACCGAATTTGCTGAGCGACGAGATTATTGAGTTTGTAGCCCATAGCCGGCACTTTGCACCCCATTTTCATATTCCGCTTCAGTCCGGCAGCAACGAGGTATTGAAAATCATGCACCGCCGTTATACGCGCGAACTGTTCCAAGAACGCGTAGCCCATATCCGGAGCGTCATGCCCGGGGCGTTTATCGGCGTGGATTGTATGGTAGGCGTGCGGGGCGAGACCGAGGAGTATTGGGAAGATTATCTGCAGTTTATCTCTGCCCTACCCGTTAGCCAACTGCATGTATTCACCTATTCCGAACGCCGGAACACACGAATGTTGGAAATGGATCTGTACGTTGTGCCGCAGAAGGAACGCGAACGCAGAAGCCGTATTCTCCACCGCGTGAGTGAAGAGAAGTTGCAGGCATTCTATGCGGCTCATCGGGGCGAGACGGGTGTTGTGCTTTGGGAAGCCAAACGCGTAGCAGCCACGCCGGAGCATCCGTCAGAGAGCGGCTGGCTCATGGAGGGTTGGACTGAGAATTATATCCGCGTCTGCCGTCCGTACGACAAAGCACGTATCAATACGTTTGAGCAGGTCGTTATCTGATTTCCTGCCCCTGAACGGTATATATCTTGTCTCCGCGTTGAATCAGCAGTTTTCCGTCGCGGAGTGTTTTTTTGCTTTCGACTTTCGACTTTGGACTTTCGACTCCTTGCGGCTCTTGATAGCCATCGTCCACGGGTTGTTTATGTCTCATGGCATAGTCCAGATACATCTCCAGCATAGTATAGCCGCTCTCGTGCAGCGTGTTCTGGTCGGGCGTGTTGGGATCGCAACCGTTGACCGTTTCCCACTCATCCGGCATGCCGTCGCGGTCGGTGTCCTGTAACGGAGCGGTAACGGTATAGTCGTAGAACCCTTCGGCATCGGTTTCCAGATCAATGATGCCCGGCTTATTTCCTTTATATCCCGTGTAGGTGTGCGTGCCTGCGCGCGTGTCGCGGATGAGTCGCAGGTCCACATGATCGCGCGGGAAGCAACCGACCGTGTCCATGACGGTCTCAAAAGCGGCTTCGGCTGTCTGATAGTCACCTACGGCATAGGCGTATCGGTCAAAGTCGTAACGTCCGTATATCGAATCCGCGGTCCATCGCCACCACGGTGTCTTCGGACGAATCAAGGTGTCCACGCGCAACGAGTCCTTGAGCGTGTCGTAGGGCGATTTGGCATTGACCGCCGACCAGTTATCGGCTGTGGCAGAAGGCGCGCCGTCGAATATATTCCCCATGAGATACCACTTGCTCGGTCCCCATGAGGTGGCACCCGAACGGGCGGTTTCTACCGATACGAAGTATTTCTTGTTGGTCGTATTCGGACCTACCTTGTAGTAGTTGTTCAGGAAGTTGCATTCGTGACGCGAGTTCAGTCCGTTGTACTCGCCTTCCGGCAAGTCGGCGGTGTTCTCGCCTCCGTAGCATCCCGTCGAACCGCCGCCGAAGTTGTACTGCACATTATTGATATAGTCGATATATACCACCCAGTCGTTGCTCTGCGCACCGTTGAAGCGGCATGAGCGGGCATTGTTGTTCACGAGCAGGTTGTGATGATACGTTGCCGGCGAACCACCCCATTGGCAGCCGTAGGCACGAGGCTGTTTGGGATGGCCGGAGTAATACAATCCTTCGTGTACGATGCAATATTGGATGGTTATGAAATGGCTGTCGTTGGAGTTCATGTTCTCCTCTGTTGACCAACCGAAATCGCAATGGTCGAAGATGTAGTTCTCGCAGTTCTCTGCACCTACCGCATTGGCTTTCAGTATGTTGCCATTCACGTCGGCATGTCCGATACGAAAACGCAGGTTACGGACGATGAAGTTCTTCGAGCCGCCGAACTCCACTTTATGGTGCGTTATGACGATGCCTGCTCCGGGAGCCGTTTGTCCGGCCAGCGTGAAGTTCTCGCGGCGATTGAAATAGAGCCGATCCACCAGCCGTATCTCTCCCGTTACGGCAAAGCAGACGGTCAGCGGTTCGTCCGGATATTGCTTGATAGCCCAACGCAGCGAGCCTTCGGTCGTTCCTTCTTTGTCGTCCGCCAAGGTCGTCACATACACCACTCTGCCGCCTCGGCCTCCCGTAGTGTACTTGCCAAATCCTTCTGCTCCGGGGAAAGCGGGCAGGTCGTTGGTCGTTAGTCTTTGGTCGTTGGCTGATAACTGATGGCTGATGGCTAAACAGATGCAGACAACTGCTGCCAGAGCGAGTCTTCGGGCACGGGAGCTTCGATACATATGGGTTCTTTTTTTACAGGGTGAATAAATTCTATTTTGCGGGCATGGAGGCTGATGCCGCCGTCCGGATTCGAGCGACGCGCACCGTATTTCAGGTCGCCTTTTACGGGACATCCTATCGCCGCCAACTGGCATCGTATCTGATGATGCCGTCCGGTTTCCAGGTAGATTTCCAGCAGCGTATAACGTTCTCCGCGCACGAGTGTCTTGTAAGACAAAATGGCCTGTTTGGCTTCTTTATCGCCAAGCTTGGCGATAAACGACTTGTTGAGTTTCTCATTCCGCGTGAGCCAGTTCTCCAATCGTGCTTCGGGTTGCTTCGGACATCCCTCCACGATTGCCCAATAGGTTTTCCGAATGGCTAATTGTCCATTGTCCATTGTCCATTGTCCATTGTCGAAAGACGCCTGCGACTTTCGACTGAACATCTCGTTGAGTCGGGTCAAGGCCTTGCTTGTTCGGGCAAAGAGCACTACTCCACTCGTCGGTCGGTCGAGCCGGTGCGTCACGCCCAGAAACACCTCACCGGGCTTCTGGTACTTGGTCTTGATATAGGCCTTCACCATCTCGCTCAGCGGCGTGTCGCCTGTCTTGTCGCCTTGCACGATTTCGTTGCAGGTCTTGTTGACGGCAATAATATGGTTGTCTTCGTAGAGTACGGTCACGGTGTCCGTTCGTAAATTAGTTGTTTTATTGTTTTACCAAAGCACGGTTGGCGAAGCCGTCAATATACATCTGAAGCGCATCGTCGAGCCGGACGTGGCGGACGAAGTCGGTTTCCTCGACAGCAGGCAGGGCATTGAGGACGGCTTCATCATAGTATTCGTTGGGACGCGCCCATGGATCTATATTCATATAGCCGACGTTGAAAGACGTCATGTTCTGGAAGAAATGGCTTCCCTGACTCGGCTCGATACGGAATTTCTCCAAACTACATTCGGCAATCGCTTTCGCCTCGCTGATGTCGCTCCACTGGACAGGTACGCCGAGCGTCGGAATCTGCGAGCCCCAACGGCCATAGCCGATGAGCAGATACGAACGGCCTTCATGGCGCATTTGGGTGTTCCACTTACGAATGGTCTCAGCCATCTCGCGCGTACGAAGGACGTCGAATGCCGCCCGCTTCAGATAGATAATATCGCGGACGCCCTCTATCTGCCCGATACCCAAGGCATTGTCAGAACGCAGGAAAGCGCCCGACTCGTCTATCTGGTTCCAATCCACTTTGGCAGTCAGCGAGTCGGCCGATATAGGACGTATCTGCAGGACGTGGAAAATCTGCGGCTCGCGCTCGATATTGACGGCAAACTCGATCTCTACAGGACATTTGATCTCTTGTTGCGCCATCTCCAGCAACTGCTGAACGATCTCCGCCAAGGGGAAGGTCTTGAACTTGAGTTGCGGGGCAAAGGTAACAATACGCGGGCCATCCGGATAACAGGAATCGACAATACGCATATTCTCACGGTCGTAGGTGGATGCAATCAACTTGAGCGACTCAAACTGTCCGCATTCGTGAATCGGTATGCGCTCCAGATTGACGGCATCGTCTATGGATGTCTTGAACTTCTCCGGACTGAGTGAGAGTGCCAGCATGGACTGCTGGGTCTCACGCATCGCAAGATCGACGGTAGAAGTCTGCATGACGTTCTTCGGATAGCGCGGCGAGAAACGAAGCACCTGTTCGCCATCCACCACCACTTTGCCCAAGCCGTATGCCACCTTGACGATTCCGTCTTCCGGCTTCTCCTTGCCCACCGGATAGAAATTGACACTACGCGCTACGCCGGAAATGACCGGGAAGAAATAGTTGCCCTCCTGTTCGCCACATACTTCCTGGAGCACGATGGCCATCTTCTCCTCGCTGAGCACATTGCCCGTAGAGGTGATATAGCCACGCGAAGCGGCATAATAGACCGAGGCATAAACCGACTTGACAGCCTTGCTCAGCAGACGCAGCTGCTGGTCTTCGTTCTCGGTATTAGGAATCATATACGTGCTATAGACACCTGCAAACGGCTGGTAATAAGAATCTTCCAGTTTGCTGGACGAACGAACAGCCAGCGGCTTGTTGGTGACGCGAATGAAATGACGCAAAGCTCCCACCAATGCCTGCGGCAATGCGGCCGACACAAATTCCGACAATATCTCCTCGTCGCTGAGGTCGGCATTGATGACATACTGCAAGCCGTTGTCGTGAATAAACTGGTCGAAATAGTCGGTGGTGATGACCATCGTGCGCGGCACGAAGATACGGATTCCTTCCCAACGGTCGTAGAGGTCGTTCATCTGGAGCACATGGTTGAGGAAGGCGAGTCCGCGTCCCTTTCCACCCATCGCACCATCGCCGCAACGGGCAAACCAGATCGTGTCATTATACGTGTCGGGCGAGTATTTTGCCACAACGCCAAGTGCCTGATTGATACGGTAGTCGTGAATAAGGCGGATATTGGTCTGGCGGATATTCTCAATGTCTGTCTCGTCCTGTATCTGCAGTTTCTTCACCTGACGACCGATGGCAAACAAGCCGCGTGCAAAGAGCCACTTACTGAGGTAGTTGTTGTCGCTCAGACGTCGGAAAGCGGCTGGCGAGATCGAAGAGATGATACGTTCGAATCCCTCCAAATCGCTTGCTCGCTCGATTTCTCTGCCCGTACGCGGGTCGCGCGCGATAAAGTCACCAAAGCCGAACTCCCGCTCGATATATTCACTTACCTCCTGCGTCAGCGTCTTGGATGTCTTTATGACAAAGCCCACATTGAGTTTGCGGGCGATGGAGCGCATCGACTCCTGAGACGACTGCATCAGAAACGGCATCGTCGGGTTGTCCTCGCGAATGAGTTGGCAGAGGTCGATACCGGCATCGAGCTTCTCGGAAGAAGCGGGATCGCCCTTGTGAATCACAAAGCCGATATCGGAAATAACGCCAATGATGTTCTTGGCATACCGCTGGTACAGTTCTACGGCCTCGTCATAGCATGTGGCTAACAGCATCTTTGGCCGTGCGCGCTTGCGGAGCAACTGCTGCTTCTCGTTGAGGGCATCGCGGATAGCGATGTTGTTCTGATGCAAGACAAGTTTGTAGAGCAACGGCAAGTACGTGGAATAATAACGCACCGAGTCCTCAACAAGCAAGATGGCGCGAACGCCCTCATCCTGAATGTCATGCGGAGCGTTCATCCAATCCTCAATGAGTTTGATGATGGCGATGATGAGGTCGGTCGAGTTGTTCCAGTTGAAGAAATAGTCGATATCCGAGCGGTCATGCTGCTCGATACGGTTGTAAATCTCCTTGCTGAACGCAGATAGCAGGACTATCGGACAACCCGGCATGATGGTCTTGGTCTGTTTGGCAAACTCAAAGACATCCAGTTCTCCCACGCTGTACATGGTCAGGATTAGGTCGTATCTCTCGCCTTGTTCAATCAGCGTGAGTGCCTCGCGTGTGGTTTCCGCACGTGTGATGGCGGGAGGATTGCTCAGGTTCAGTTCGGCGTATTCCTGTGCAATCTGCACCTCGATACGGCCGTCTTCCTCCAACGCAAAACTGTCGTAGTTGTTACAAACCAGCAAGATGCGCTTCACGCGCTTCGACATCAACGATGTGTAGTTACTATGCTCCATTATATGAGTTAATTTTGTTCCTTATTGTTTAGTTTGAACTATCCGAAAATACTGGATAGTTGCCCGAAAATTATCGGTAGTTACTTTGCATTCTTGTTTGCTTTCCTCCTATCTTCCACCAGCCCCCATCGGATGCTCATCGGGTGCCGAACGGATGCTCATCGGATGCTCACTATGACACCACCCTAACATCATCGGCACATCACCCTACCTTCATCCTTTCACTTTTCACTTTTCAATTTTCACCTTTCAACTCGACACTCAGCTCATGTTTAATATAATCGTACAACCTGCCTTGTATCGGTTTGTTGTACTTTCTGGCTTTCCTTACAGCCTCATCATATCGTGTCTGCCATTCCGCTTTCCGTATCGGATCATGCAGTATGGCTTTCGTCTCTGCCATCAGTTCCGCAAACCGCCGAGCGGTCGGATGTTCCGCTTTTGCTTTCTTGGTCTTTTTGCTCAACTCC
Organism: Paludibacteraceae bacterium; assembly: GCA_017425065.1. GTDB lineage: Bacteria > Bacteroidota > Bacteroidia > Bacteroidales > Paludibacteraceae > Colicola. Next base: position 591 of record JAFPJV010000067.1, on the reverse strand, counting down.
GGCTTACTGCATACCGCCCCCCATTCATTATTCCCGGGAATCCGCCGCACATAATGTCTCTCATCCAAATTCCCTTGCAACTCATCCACGATATTTACCCACTTCGCTTTCATAAACGTGTACTATTCTTTTAACCACTCTGGTCGTTCATTTGTTTCCTTAAAGGCTTCTAAATACGGATGCCATCTCAAAAAATTTTGCATCTCTTGGTCATATTCTTTATAACTGATGATTTCACCATCATCGTCAATATTGAGTTCATAAACCTTTTCTGCAGTCGTATCAATTAGATACTCCAAACATTCTTCTCCGCAATAGACATACATTGGATTATACAGCAAAATTATTATTGTTCCTCGTCTTCCGCATCATTATCAACAAACACACCTTCTTCATTCAAATTTTGCGCGTCACGGACAATAGGTTTGCCCATTGCGTTCTCAATAAGCTTAAAGATTGCTTCTTTTCGATCATCTATAAAATCATAGAATTTGTCCGAACGCATCAATTCCGGGTTAATCACATGTGTACGTAATAGGTTGTCAATATCTTCTGCAGAGATTTTAGCTTTCTTTTCCAAACGTAGAAGAT
>JAFPJV010000066.1 GCA_017425065.1 Paludibacteraceae bacterium | reverse complement strand
CGGCAAGCCGAAGATACCCGTCAGGTTGTCATAGCGACCGCCACCCGTGATAGAACCTATCTGCGCATCCAGCGCTTTCACTTCGAAGATAGCCCCCGTATAGTAGTTGAGTCCGCGTGCCAGACACAGATCGATTTCAATGGACATATGGCTTTCGACTTTCAACTTTTGACTTTTGACTAGACGGAACACTTCTTCCAACTCCTCTACGCCTTTCAGTCCTATCTCGCTGTTGGCCAGATATGCCTTCAGTTGCGCCAATTTGTCCTGATTCCTGACTCCTGACTCCTGATGCAGTATCGGCTGCAAGGCTTCCACGGCTGCTTCGGAAAGTCCGCGTTCTTTCAGTTCCGCATTCACGGCCTCAACGCCTATCTTGTCCAATTTGTCGATGGCTACCGTAATGTCGATAATCTTGTCCGGTTCACCGATCACTTCTGCAATGCCCGCCAACACTTTGCGGTTGTTCAGGTGCAGACAGACGCGGATGCCCAAGCGGCGATAGACCTCCTCCACGATTTGTATCAGTTCCAACTCGCCGAGCAGGCTGTCCGAACCGATGATGTCCACGTCGCACTGGTAGAACTCGCGATAGCGCCCTTTCTGCGGGCGGTCGGCACGCCAGACGGGCTGTATCTGGAAGCGCTTGAACGGGAAGACCAGTTCTTCGCGGTGCTGTACCACGTAGCGCGCAAAAGGCACCGTCAGGTCATAACGCAGACCTTTCTCCGGCGCCAAAGCCGCCTTCTCGCCGCTGTTCTGCACGCGGAAAAGCAACTTGTCGCCTTCCTCGCCGTACTTGCCCATCAGTGTCGAGATGTTTTCCATCGCCGGCGTCTCGATCTGACTGAAGCCGTACAGACGGAACACCGAACGGATAGTGTCGAAAATATAGTTTCTGCGCGCCATTTCCAATGCGCCGAAATCGCGCGTTCCTTTGGGTATGCTGGGTTTTTGAGCCATATTCGTTTTGAGTTTGTTATTTTTAGTGATCGAGATTATTGCAAGTTTACATCGAGATTATCTCGAGACTTTCTTGAGACTTATTCGAGACTTTCCCGGATGTTTTTTCATTCTTTTTCTGCGCAAACAGCGCGGAATAGATTCGTTCCGTTGCGCCGAGTTCGGATTCTACGTAGCGCGCTGCGGCGAGTCCCGCTTTCTGGCGGTTGAACAGCATCTCGTCGATGGCTTTTTCCAATTGCTCATAGCTGTTCACGCTGCATCCGCCGCCTGTTTCTATCAGGGCTTTCGCTTCGCGGAAATGCTCGTAGTTCGGTCCGAAAACCACCGGCAGACCATATACCGCCGCCTCTATCGTGTTGTGTATTCCGGCACCGAAACCGCCGCCTACGTACGCCACGTGGCCGTACTGGTAAATCGAACTGAGCAGACCCATCTGGTCAACCACCAACGTCCTGGTGTGCAGCAGGTTACGCTCATTGGCATCGCTCAGCAGCACATGTTTGCCTTGCCACAGATGGAAGATCTCATGCAGATGTTTGCGGTCTATCTCGTGCGGCACCAATATCAGTCTTACTTCGGGGTGCTCCTCTTGATAGCGGTGCAGCAACTGCTCGTCCTCCGGCCATGTACTGCCTGCCACAATGACTTGCTCCTGCCCGCGAACGAACTTCTGCACCTGCGCTATCTCCTTGGCGTGGCCAGCAATACTTGTCACGCGGTCGAAACGGGTGTCGCCCGACAGACTTGCCTGCGTGATGCCATAGCGTTTCAACAGTTCTATCGACGCCTTGTCCTGCACAAACAGATGCGTGAACTGCTTCAGCAACTTGCGTTGCCCCGCGGCATACCAATGGAAGAAATACTGCTCCGGACGGAAGATGGAGGCAATGGAGTAAAGCGGCACATGCTTCTGACTCAACTGGCGGATATAGGCCGGCCAGAACTCGTATTTCACAAACACCGCCATGCTCGGCTTCACGGCCTCCACAAACTTGCGGGCGTTGCGGCGCGTGGCAAACGGCAGATAAGTCACCAGATCCACTTGGTCGTACTCCTTTCGCATCTCATAGCCTGAGGGCGAGAAGAACGTCAGCAGGACAGGACGCCACGGCTGCTCCTTGCGCAGACGCTCGATGATCGGACGAGCCTGCTCAAACTCACCCACCGAAGCAGCATGAAACCATATGCAATCGCGCAACATCCGGTCGGGATGCGCTTTCTGATAAGCATCAATATCGTGAAACGCCTGGGCTTGACCTCGCACCAGACGACGGGCTCGTTTATGCCCGAAAAAAGCAGCTATTCGTAATAAAAAAAAGTATAAGTGCATACGTGTGCAACGTAAATATCGCGCAAAATTACTACTTTTTTTTGATATATGCAAATTTTGTTGTATCTTTGCAGCCGATTTTAGTGAATATGGAAACAAGTGTGGTCATTTTAGCAATAGAATCGAGCTGCGACGATACTTCGGCGGCGGTAATTCGCGACGGCGTGTTGTTGAGCAATGTCATTGCTTCGCAGCGCGTGCATGAGGAGTATGGAGGCGTCGTTCCCGAACTCGCCTCGCGGGCGCATCAGTTGAATATCGTTCCCGTCGTGGATGCTGCTCTGCGTCGTGCAGGCGTGGCGCGCGAGGAACTCTCGGCGATTGCTTTCACGCGCGGTCCGGGTCTATTGGGTTCTTTGCTCGTCGGCACTTCGTTTGCCAAGGGTCTTGCTCTCTCGCTCGGCATTCCTCTCATCGAAGTCAACCACCTGCAAGCCCATGTCCTGGCGCATTTCGTCCGGGACGCCAATAATCCCGATGCCCGTCATCCCGAGTTGCCTTTCCTGTGTCTGCTCGTCTCCGGCGGCAACAGCCAGATAGTGCTCGTACGTGCTTACAACGACATGGAAATCATCGGCCAGACCATTGACGACGCAGCCGGAGAGGCTTTCGACAAGTGTGCCAAAGTGCTCGGACTGCCGTATCCCGGAGGTCCGTGGGTGGATAAGTTGGCAAAGCAGGGCGATCCCTCGAAATTCCATTTCGCTCGTCCCAACCTGCCGGGCTACGACTACTCGTTCTCCGGGCTTAAGACCTCTTTCCTTTATACCATCCGCGACCTGTTGCGCGAACATGGTGTGGAGACGGTGGATGAACTTGCCGAACGCATTCCTAACCTGAAAGAAGACTTGTGTGCCGCTATCCAGCAGACGATTATTGACGTGTTGATGGCGAAACTCAAACGTGCAGCCAAAGACCTCGGTATCAATCAGGTAGCTGTTGCCGGCGGCGTGTCGGCGAATAGCGGACTTCGCGAGGCGTTCCTGGATTTCGGACGTCGCTATCGCTGGCAGGTCTATATCCCGCCCTTCTCCTTCACGACCGACAATGCCGCCATGGTTTGCCAGGCTGGCTATTTCAAATACTTGGACCGCGACTTTTGTCCCATCGACGCGGTGCCCTATGCCAAAACAACGATATAAAAAATGGTAAATGGTAAATGAACAAATGGTAAATAGGCTCAAGCCGTACGCTGATGTCATCATCTTCATGGTGACATTGCTCGTGGCGAATTATTTCTGGAAATTCACCGTCATGGGCGACGAAGAGGGGCTGAACAGCACGGTCACATGGTTCGGACTGGATATCACCGCTCCGTTTGAGGCGCTTTCAAAGCATATCGCGTTTGCCGTCTATTGGCTTGTCAGCCTCGTCAGCGACACGGTTGTCATGCGCGGCGAACATATCGTCGGTTTTCAGAACGGCAACGGCAGCAGCATTGTCTGGTCGTGTTCCGGCCTGAAGCAGATGTTTATCTGGTTCTGTCTTATCCTGACGGTGCGCGGCGGATGGAAACACAAGCTGTGGTTTATCCCTTTCGGCTGGCTTTGCTGCCATCTGTTCAACATCCTGCGCATTGCTATCATCACGCTTTTTCTGGAAAACCATCCCGACTGGTTTCCCATGCTGCATGACTATATCTTCAAGTACCTCTTCTACGGAATGATGTTCCTTCTGTGGGTGTGGTTCGTGGAGCGCATCCGCGGCCGTGAAGAAGAATCAGTGGCAGAGTGAATAGAAATCGCAGTTGTCGCACTGCTTGAATCCTTCTGTCTTGGCTACAAACGGCTTCTCCGGCGACAGAATCTCTTCAATCAGTTTTTTCATTCCTTCGCGGAAGGGCTGTTCGGTCTCGTTGAGATCAAACCGTTCTTTGCCTTTCTGCACAACGGCGGTGTCTTCGCTCGCGTCGCGACGCAGCGCATAGATATGCGGCACAACGGGTTTGCCTTCGCTGTTCGGGTAGAGCAGCGTGTACAGAATGGTCTGCAGCGCGTAGTGGTTCCGGTTCTTGTTGTCGGCATCAAAGAGCGACTCCACCGACTCGAACGCCGTGTCCGCCGAGCCTGTCTTGTAGTCTGCCAGACGTATCTCGCCGTCTTTCTCTTCCACGCGGTCTATCTTGCCCGTCAACCGCACTTGCCGGCCGCTGTCAAGCGTCAGCACGGCGTGGCAGTTCTGTTCGGAATGCAGGTAGCGGAAGGGAACGCGCTGCCGGTCGCGGGCTAACTGTTCTTCCACGTAGCGCCGGATAACGGTCATGGCCAATACGTCGTCGCGCACGTCGTCCAATTCCGGCATGCTGTCCCATTCGTCGGCTAACGTGGATTGCATCTTAGCAATCGTGTCCTCGCTGATTTCCTTCCCTTCAAAGGGTTTGTACAGACGCTCCATGATGCCATGGAAAACGGTTCCGAACGTCATGGCGTCGGTCTCTTCCGTCACAGGCTTCGGCGGTTTCAGTCCGGCCACATGTTGCCAGTAGAATAGTGCCGGACACCTCATGTAGTTGTTCAGCGCCGAGGCGGATACGCCGCGTCTGCCTTGCGGGTCGAGGAATCGGTCGAGCTGCTGCATGACGGTCTCGTCTTTGACAATGGTGAGAGGCTCTTTTCCTGTAGCGGTCGTCGTGCTGTCCGGCATGACGGTCTCTCGGCGTATCTTCATGCCGTATTGGTATTGCAGTTGGCTCAGATAGCGCGATGGCTCGCCGTGGTTCTCCGTGTCAGCGTTGCAGATGAAGACCACTTCTTTTGCGTACGAAAACATTCGGTAGAAATTGTACGCAAAGATAGCATCCTGCCGTTCGGGCGTCGGCAGGCCGAAGCCGCGGCGCAGGGTGTATGGAATAAAGCTGTGTCCTGTGCTGTTTCCGGGATACAGGTCGTCGTTGAAACCAGTGATAATCAGCCGGTCGAAATCCAGCGCACGCGTCTCCAGTACACCCATTATCTGCAAGCCTTCCAACGGCTCGCCGGCATAGGGGATGGTGCGGTCGTCCAGTAGCAACTCGATGAGCAGAAACAGCTCTTGTGCCTTGACAGCCACGGGGTAAATGCGCAGCGTCTGCTCTATCTGGTTTAGCGCAGTATGTATGGTGAACAGCTCTTCTGTCGGGTCGTCGCTCACTTGCCGGAGGATGTCGCGCAAGTAGTCAATGGTCTGTAACTGCTGCTTCGGGTTAACAAATATCGTCTCCAGCAACTCGTCGCCCGCAAACGCCTCCGACGGCACATAAATCAGGTTTTGCGCCTCTATTTGTTGCAGCAACTTACGGGAGGCATCCTGGGCATACTGCCGCACAAAACGATGGTTCAGCACATCTACAACGTCGCGGTGATAATAGCCCGCTTCGGTGCGCCGTTGCAGCAACTGACGCAGCAGTCCCACCATGGCATAAGCGGGCGTGGCACGCAACGGATAACCCATCGTGACGTTCACCTTGTCGATCTGTTCCGGCAGGCAGTTCAGTATAGGCAGCAACATCCGTTCGTCGGGCAGCACCACGGCAGTACGGGTCAGCGGTTCATGCGTTTCCCCTTTGGGGAACATGTCGTTCAGAACACGCCATACTTCATGCGCTTCGCCCGTCGTGCTCGGCACCTGGATAAGCCGGACATCTTTTTCCGTATCTTCTTCGCCATGGCCGATGTTCGTCAGGCCGAAGAGTCGTTTGTTGCGTTCGATGAAGAGCGAAGTACGGTTTTCCGGATCGGCTACTTTTCGGTCGCTGTAGTCGAAATGAAATTCCGCTATCCCGGCCTCTTTCAGTTTCACCAACAGCGCTTCTTCGCTGGCTGTCAGGGCGTTGAAGCCTATGAAGACATAGTGTTTCCGCATCCGTCTGGGGGCTGACTCGTCCCAATGTTCGATCAGGTGCCTATGCAGCAGTCCCTCATAAGCTATCCCGTCCTTCAGCAACTCTGCCCGGAAAGCGTCATATAGCGGCCAGAGGCTGTCCCACAACTGCATGAAGCGTTCTGTCGTCTGCTTGTTCTGCGGCTTCACTTCGCTCCAGAAATCGCTGATAGCCTCCCGTTGCCGGTCGCTCAGATAGCCGAACTGCTCGTCAATCATCTTCAAATCACGAATCGTGGTGAACAGTTCCCGCACGTTGGGTGTCAGATGGTTATCCACTTCCGAGAAGTCCTGCAGCAACATCCTTCCCCAGAACAGCCATTCGCCCAGCGGCTCTTCGTGTATGACGCGGCAATAGGTGTGATACAGCCGGATGAGCAACGTCAACTGGTCTGCCGTGTGCAACGGACTCAGCTGCGCAAAGCAGTCGTTGATTGTGATAATCTCCGGCGCCCAGATAGGTTTCTTCATCTCGCCTGCCAAATAGTGGCGGAAGAAAAGTCCCGCACGGCGGTTCGGGAATACAAACGTGTACTCCTGCAGTCTCTCACCGGCCTCGGCGGCGATTTGTTTGGCTAATTGTTGCAAATACGGCTTCATCGTGTCTGAATCTTGTATATAATCTTCTCTATCAGCTTCTTAATCAGTCCTATCGCGCTCCACGAACCGCTGGTGTGCACTTGTTCGCTCAGCAGGATATCATGGTCGGAGATGCCTGTCTGCTGCTCGGGATAGATGATCAGATAGCTGTGCCCGTGGAAGAAACGCTGCAGCATGTCGGGGATCTGTTGGAACAGCGAGTTGTAACTGGCTGTTGCCTTGCGGGCACTCACCATAACGATCATGTCGTCTTCCTTCGCCTCTTTGGCGATCATCAGCACGTCTTCCCATGCCGTCATCTCGCGGTACGACGCACGCAGATACTTGCCTTTTCTGCGGCACATCGCACGCAAGGCTTCACGCGTGTCTTCGTCGCAGAAAAAGACCACTTTGGCTCCTATCTGGCTGCTCAATCGGCGTATCTGTCCGAAGCACGAGATGAAGTCATGCTCTTTCTCCGCATGTTTCGGCACTGCGACTAACAGACGGCTCACCGTGTTCAGCGTCTGCGCGGCATGATACACAATGACCGAACGCGACGTACGTTCTATCAGTTCTTTGGCTTCAGTCCAACTCTGCTCCGACGTATATTCCGTCCGATGCAGGTCGCTCAGCGAACTCAGTTCTTCCAGCTGCGGCATGATATCTTCTCCCACGGAAAGCATCAGCCAACTGTTGTCCGTCTTGTCGGCTTCCAGTCGCGACTCTTCCTGTAGCGCCAACTCCTTGGCGGCATGCTCTGTCACGAAGCTGGATGTCGTGCACAGCAGCAGAATCATCAGCACAGCGCCGTTCAGTATATGCGGACTGAAATAGCCGATCTCATAACCTATCGTCACGATGGCTAACGTTCCGGCGGCTGTCGCGTGCGTCAGGCCGAACATCATCTGGCGTTCCATGCTGCTCATGCGGAAGCGGCGTTGTCCTATCCACGCGGCAAGCCATTTGCCCAGCAGCTTCGTACCGATCATCACAGCCGCAATAGTGATTGTCGCCCAACTCTCCCAGATCAGGCTGATATCGATTATCATGCCGACGCCTATCAGGAACAGCGGCACGAACAGACTGTTACCGATGAAGTTGATGCGATGCATCAGCGGACTGCGGTTCGGTACGTATTTGTTCAGCGCAACGCCGCAGATAAACGCTCCCAGAATGCCTTCCAGTCCCGCCCATTCGGCAAGCCATGCGGCGCCTACCAGCATACCCATGACGAGCATGAAGCAGAAGATGGGATCTCGCTCGCGCAGAAAAGCACGGCGGGCAAAGAACGGAAATGCTTGCAACACGATGACGACAAACAGCAACGTCTTGGCTGCCAGCACCCACCAGAACGACGGGTCGGTCTTGCTCAGCATATGCCCTTTCAGCATGGCCAAGACGATGAGCGACAGGGTTATTGTCAGCATCGTTCCGCCTACCACGATACTGACAGAACGCTGGTTCTGAACGCCGTAGCGGCTCACGATGGGATAGGTCATCAGCGTGTGGCTGCCGTACATAGCGCCCATCAGCGCACTCGTGCCCCAGTTGAAACCAAGTACCCATCGGCTCGTTATCAATCCTAAAACGAATGGCAGCAGAAAACTCAGCACGCCGAATTCGGCGGCATGTAACTTGTTCTGCGAGAAGTCGTTGCGGTCGATCTCAATACCCGCTTGCAACATGATATAGAGCATGCCGAGTTTGCCGAGCGTCTGAATGGTCTGTGTGCCGCTGAAGAGTGCAAAGCCGTAAGGCCCGATAGCAATACCCGCCAGGATGAAACCCACGATACTTGGCACGTGGATCTTCCTGCACACAGGCGGTACGACCAGAATAATTCCGATTATCAACGCCAACACACTCAGCGGATTATCTATCATAAACGCACTCATTGTTTTCTAGTTTTCTAGAGTTCTAGAGTTCTAGTCCTCTAAATATACTTCCCCGTAATACTTTCCTTGCTCCGTTTTACCTCTTCCGGCGTCCCTTCAGCCACAATACGTCCGCCGCCTCGGCCGCCTTCCGGTCCCAAATCGATCAACCAGTCGCACGCCCGAATCACGTCCAGATTATGCTCTATCACAATCACAGTATTTCCCCTGTCAACCAACTGCCGCAACACGCCGTTCAGCACCCGTATATCCTCAAAATGCAGACCGGTCGTCGGCTCATCCAGTATATACAACGTCTTGCCCGTCGAGGGGCGCGACAACTCCGTGGCCAACTTGATACGCTGACTCTCGCCGCCCGAGAGCGTCGTGGACGGCTGCCCAAGCTTGATATAGCCTAATCCCACATCCTGTATCGTCTTGATCTTCCTGAGGATAACCGGCTGGTTCTCAAAGAACTCCACCGCCTGATTTACCGTCATATCCAGTATCTCGCCGATTGACTTGCCCTTGAATCGTACCTCCAAGGTCTCTTTGTTGTAGCGCCGTCCGTTGCAGGCCTCGCAAGGCACAAACACATCCGGCATGAAGTGCATCTGTATCGTCTTGAAACCGTTGCCTTTGCACTCTTCGCACCTGCCGCCGTGCATGTTAAACGAGAAGCGTCCCGGCTTCCAGCCTCTTATCTTCGACTCCGGCAACTGGGCGAACAAATCCCTTATGTCGTTGAATACATTCGTATAGGTCGCAGGGTTCGAACGAGGCATTCTGCCTATAGGCGATTGATCCACGTTGATCACTTTGTCAATCAGTTCAATGCCTTCTATCTTCTTGTATGGCAACGGTTTACGCAGACTTCTGTAGAAATGTTGCGACAGCAAGGGATATAGCGTCTGGTTGATCAGACTCGACTTGCCGCTGCCGCTCACGCCCGTCACGCCTACCATCCGGCCCAACGGAATCCTCACCGTTACATCCTGCAGGTTATTCCCCCTGCATCCGCTCAATATCAACCACTTGTCATCCGACGGCTGAATGTTGACATCCGACACCTGATCGCTGATGGCTGAAAGCTCACCTCGCAAATACTTCGCTGTCAGCGTGTCGCTCTTCAGCAATTCTGCCGGTGTACCGTTGAACAGCACTTTGCCGCCCAGCCGTCCGGCTTTAGGCCCGACATCCACGATCCAGTCCGCCTCACGCATGATCTGTTCGTCGTGCTCCACGACAATTACCGAGTTGCCCATGTCCCGCAACTCTTTCAGCGAAGCGATAAGTCGCTGGTTGTCACGCTGGTGCAGACCTATTGACGGTTCGTCCAGTATATATAGCACGTTCACAAGTCGCGATCCGATCTGAGTAGCCAGACGTATTCGCTGACTCTCGCCACCCGACAAACTGTCCGACGGACGCCCCAGGCTCAGATAACTCAATCCCACAGCCTGCATGAACCGCAACCGCCCGCATATCTCCTTCAATATCGGCTCTGCGATTGCCCGCTGCCGTTCTGATAGCTCAGGGCTGATGGCTGACAGCTTGTCCGCCAGCACATCAATATCCATCGACGCCATGTCGTGTATCGTCAGTCCCGCTATTCGGTAACTCAGTGATTCTCTGCTCAGTCGCTTGCCTTTGCACTCCGGGCATTCCATCCACTCTTTCTCTTCTTTCTCATCCCCGTCATCCGCAAACTCCGAGAAGTCCGAGTACTCCGATTTCTCCGCGCCGCCTGACAATTTCTTCAACTGCTCCCACCAGTCATCCCCCTCAATAATATCCGCCACAGCCTTATCCACTTGCTCGGCTCCGGAGCCTACTCCGGTCAATTGTCCATTGTTCCGGATCCTTCCGAGTCCTTTGCAGCACTCGCACCAGCCGCTCGGACTGTTGAACGAGAACGTGTGCGGAGCCGGCTCCCGGTACGCCAAACCTGTCGTCGGACACATCAGACTCCGGCTTAAGTAACGTGACTTACCACCCGTTGCTTCCACGATCATGATTAGTCCGTTGCCTTGCTCCATCGCCTTATCTACCGACTGCCTGATCCGCTTCAAATCCGGCTCATCCTGTTGATTGTCAGAGGCTCCGGAGCCACTCCGGCTATCGACTTTAAGCTTATCTACGACCACCTCTATCGTATGATTCTTGTAGCGGTCGAGTTTCATGCCTTGCACAATCTCCTGCACCTCGCCATCCACGCGCACTTGCACATAGCCCTTCTTTCGAATCGTCTCAAACAGCTCTTTATAATGGCCTTTGCGGTTGTTCACCATCGGTGCCAACAGCAATATCTTCTTGCCCGCATACTCTCGGCAAATCAGTTCCACGATCTGTTCGTCCGTATATTTCACCATCTTCTCGCCCGTCAGGTACGAGTAGGCTTCGCCGGCACGCGCATATAGAAGTCGCAGAAAATCATACACTTCCGTTATCGTACCCACGGTCGAACGCGGGTTCTTGCTTGTTGTCTTCTGGTCAATGGAGATCACCGGACTTAGACCTGTTATCTGATCCACGTCCGGACGTTGCATCGTACCGATGTATCCGCGTGCATAACTGCTGAAGGTATCCAAATACCGGCGTTGTCCTTCGGCAAATATCGTATCGAACGCCAGCGAACTCTTGCCGCTGCCGCTCAATCCGGTTATTACCGTCAAACGGTAACGAGGTATGTCCACGCTGATATTCTTCAGGTTATGCACCCTCGCTCCCACTACCCGTATTTGCTTCTCCTCTTTCACTTCCAAATTTCGCGCAAAATTACTAAATTTTTCTGACATACGCAAATCTTCCTCTCCGAATTATGCCATTTTGCACCTTTTTCTTCAAAAGAAACGATTTTCCCCGTTCTTGTCGATATTGGATTATCCTTTCAAGATTCTTTTCTCACACTCTACAAATCTCAAATATTAATTTTCAAATCTTCCATACGGTTTCACCCGATCGTTTGAGGCTATGCCAAAATAAGAAATTTTCAAATCTTCGAATCTTCAAATTTTCAATTCTTCAAATTTTCCATACGGCTTCAGCCGATCGTT
>JAFPJV010000065.1 GCA_017425065.1 Paludibacteraceae bacterium | reverse complement strand
TGGTGGGGTGGATAGGTTTGGTGCCCTCTGGATAAATACCCTCGTAGCGTTCCGGCACGCGGAACGGATGGTGGCTCGAGGCGGTGAAGACAGCCGTGACGAACGGCTCTTTCATTTCGCTCATCGTCAGGGCGTAATATTGCAGAAACTCTTCGTCCCAGATAGCCCATGTGCCGTCAAAAGCATCGCGGTAGTGGAGGTCTTGCTGCCGGTCAGCCCATTGTTCGTACTCCGTCTTGCCGCAGTAATGCGCAAATCCTGCGCTGCGGGCATATGCCTGAAAACCCATACTGCCGTTGGGCGCACCGTGGTAGAAAGCCGACTGATAGCCCTTCAGGCGCAGCCGCTCGGCAATGGACGAGACGGCGTTGGTGGAGTAGGGGGTCACAATATACGGCTCAATCAGCATCGGTATGGACGAGAGCACCGACGGCATGGCGTCAATGCTCTTCCGCCCGGAAGCGTACGAGTACTGATACGTAATGCTTTGCGTCAGCAGCGAATCCAGAAACGGCGTGTAGCCTTGATAGCGGCCGCTGTCTAAATGGTGGTTGTAGAATCCGATGTATTCTTTGCTGAACGACTCTAAGATGATGACCACCACGTTCTCTGTTCGCTTCGGCTGCGTGGATGGCTCATGCAAGGGATTCATGTGTTCCGCCAATTCGTCGTCGGGGAAATACTGCGGATCGACGTAGGTCTGGTTTTCCAGCGACTTCATGAGCGAGAAAGGCGTATTCAGCACCAGCGCACTCTCGCGCGGCGTGTCGGTGTATTGCAGGGCGTTGCTCAGCGTGATGGGACGTGTGTATCGGCCGAATCCGCCGCGGATACCGATGACCACCATGTATATTGTGCCGAGCATGAGCAGCGTCTCGCGCGAGTAGTACCATACGCGTTGCCATCCTTTCTTCGGCTTGTCCAGTTGGATCTCTCGGCGGCTCGGCAGGATGAGCGCTACGATCATGGCGATGCCGAAGAGCGCCACATACCAGTAGTCCAATGCTCCTTGTCCTGCGATGTGCAACAGGTTGCTGTCGTGGCTGAACTCCGAGAAGAACGTACACGTCGTACGCCGGTCGGAGAACGGGATATACGCGATGTCTGCTACGTTGACCAGAATACCCAAGATGTTCGGCACCCATAGCAACCAGCGCATCGCACGCTGGTAACGACTGCCCGTACGGATCCGTTCGGGCAACGGCAGAAGCATGCCGATGAGATAGAGCGAACTCAGATACAGGATGGCTGTCAGATCGAAGTGCATGCCGCCCAGGAGCATCTCCATCAGATGTTGCCATCCGACATCGGGAAACATCGCGCGATCCACTGCATAGCAGAACACACGCGTCAGCGTGTATATCGCCATCAGCAGCAGGATGTTCCCTGCCGCCACGATCCACGGATGTTTGTAAAATGCTTTCTGCATAAACTATTGACCAACGACTAACGACTAACGACTCTCAGTCGACTCTTGTCTTCTTCTTCAACTCAAAGTCACGCCCAAGGTAATTCTTGCGCACCGTCGGATTAGCCGCCAGCTCTTCCGGCGTACCGTGGAACAGTATCTTGCCCTCGAAGAGCAGATACGCACGGTCGGTTATCATCAGTGTCTCATCCACGTTATGGTCGGTGATAAGGATGCCGATGTTCTTGTCTTTCAGTCGCCAGACGACGTCCTGAATCTCCTGAACGGCAATAGGATCCACGCCGGCAAACGGCTCGTCCAGCATCACAAACTTGGGTTCTATGGCCAGACAGCGGGCTATCTCCGTACGGCGCCGTTCGCCACCCGACAGACGGTCGCCTTGGTTCTTCCTGACGTGCACCAGGTTGAACTCCTGAATCAGTTGTTCCAGTTTCTGCTGCTGGTATTCGCGCGTGAACTCGGTCAGTTCCAGTACGGAACGGATATTATCCTCCACCGACATCTTGCGGAACACGCTCGCTTCCTGCGGCAGGTAGCCGATGCCTAATTTGGCACGGCGGTACATCGGGAAGGAGGTGATGTCCTGATCGTTGAGGAATATCTTTCCGTGGTTGGCGGTCACGAGTCCCGTTGTCATGTAGAACGTCGTGGTCTTGCCCGCGCCGTTTGGTCCGAGCAACCCGACGATCTCGCCTTGATGCAACTCAATCGAGACATCATTCACTACCGTCCGTTTCCCGTATTTCTTAACCAGATGTTCTGTTCTTAGCGTATCCATAGCGTAATGATTAACGAATATCCAACTTATTTCTAACTTATCTCTAACGTTACTCCGCTATTTCGACCATCACGGGGCAATGGTCGCTGTGTACCGCCTCGGTCAGAATCTTAGCATCTTTTAGCCTCGGCCGCAGACTCTCGCTCACCCAGTGGTAGTCGATGCGCCAGCCTACGTTGCGGGCACGTGCTCCGGCACGCCACGACCACCAGCTGTAGCGCTCCGCACTCTGGTCAAACACGCGGAACGAGTCCACCAGGCCGCTCGCTTCCCACCTGTCCATCCATTCCCGCTCTTCGGGCAGGAAACCGGACACACCTGTCTGACGCTCCGGATGGTTGATGTCTATCGGCTTGTGGCAGATGTTGTAGTCGCCGCAGATGACGAGGTTCGGCCGCTCTTGGCGCAAGTCGTTGACCCACGCAAGAAAGTCCTCCAGAAACTCCATCTTGAAGTCCTGACGCACGTCACCCGTCGTGCCGCTCGGTATATACGCATCCACGATGGTCAGGTCGCCGAAATCCACGCGCAGCACGCGTCCTTCGCGGTCGTATTTCGGGTTGTTCATGCCGACCACCACTTTGTCCGGCTCGCGTTTGGTGAAGATGCACACGCCCGAATAGCCTTTCTTCTCGGCGGAGTGGATATAGCTGTGATAGCCAATTTCCTGCATCGCCAGCACGTCTATTTGCTCCGGCTGCGCCTTGCTCTCCTGAATGCAGAATACGTCGGGATTCTCCGTCTGCAGCCATTCCAAGAGACCTTTGCCGATGGCTGAACGAATGCCGTTCAGATTATAACTGATGATTTTCATTGCCTAAGATATCGTATTGTTTGTTGTTGCGGAGGATATTTAGGTGGCCGTCGCGCAGTATCTTCGAGCACGGCTTGTCGCTTTCCGTCTTTTCCACGTCTGCCGGCCATCCGCCGCGATAGAGGAAGGTGATGCTTCCGTCCGGTTGCTGCACGATGTTGGTCACGGCATGCCCTGACAGTCCTGTCCACTGGGTCGCACCGGCGGGATAGATATCTGTCGGAGCACCATAGACGGTGCTGTTCGGAATGGCTTCCATGAGTTGAATACCTTGCGACTCGGCATTGTTGTTCACCGTGTTGCCGCTCCATGAGTACTTGTTGTATGCCACTTTTGTGATCATCAGTCCTGATCCCGGCAGGTATTCGTCCCAGCCGTCTTGCGTACGTGCCTCCAGCAGGTAGAACGTGGTGGGATTCGGGTTGTAGCCTATTAGGTTGTGCTTGTCGGTCGAACTGATCAGCAGCGACTGACCGGTGCCTGCGTTTATCGGCCACAGTGTCGTGTTTTCCGGCTGGGTCATTATCCGCGGCGTCAGCCATCCGCAGTAGAAACGCTCGTAAGCCGAGTAGGCGGGTGGGGTGTTGCCGTCGTTGTTGTACGGCCCGTAGTCCATGATGTCCCATTCGTTCAGCGTGTGCGGTGGGTTGTCCATATTCACCGTCACGTACAGATCCGGCAGGCCGATCACGTGCCCGAACTCATGCACGAAGGTGCCGATGCCCGTAAACACCTGACTCAGGTAGTTCATCTCGTTCGAGCATGCGTAGTTATCCACTTTCTTGTCGCCCGCATAGTACGTGATGCCCCATCTCGACAGCGACCAGTTGTGCGGCCAGATGGTGTTCGCGATATAGCTGTCGGCTTCGCCGTAGCCGGCATAGAGCACATAGACAAAGTCCACGTTCCCGTCGTTGTCGTTGTCATAGCGCGAGAAATCCACGCCGTCGGCCACGGCTTTCTCGCACGCCTCTTTGATCATCTGTCCGGTGTTGTTGTCGTCGTATTCGCCCACTTTCTTGCCCAGCGTGTACGGACCCACTACGTCAAACTCCGGATTATACTGACCGTAACTCTGGTCGTGGAAGTAGTCACGTGCGCTGCCGCGGGCTATCGTCGTGCCCTCGTAGTGCTCGCCTTTCCAGTCATAGTTGTAGTCGTAGCGGCGCGTGTAGTTGCTGCCGTTCAGCATGTTGTCGATGGTGTCGCGAGGCGTCTGAAACGCTTTGTCTTTGAAGTTCACCATGATGAGCAGTCCGCGCGGTGCGATGTTGGGCTTGCCGCCTATCATGACTTGCTGTGCCGCACGACGTTCAGCTATGCGTCTCTCGCCTTGCTGACTACGGCTGCTTATCTGCTCCTCGCTCAGCGGCAGCAGTGTCTCTTCGTCGATCCACTGTTCCGCTTCGTCTGTCAGGTAGTGAAACGCCTCATCACCGTGCATATACACCATTTTCTCCGTTCCTTGTGCGTCGGTCTTCATCAGTCCGCCACGCCGTGCCGGAACAGCCATCGCCCCCATTGCCACAATAAGTGCTATCACTGTAAATACCTTTCTCATATTTCAATCATTAAAATTATTTTTTGTGTTTATCTCCTTTGAATGATACTTTCGATATGTTTTCGTCTCCGGAGCCACTCCGGCTTTCGACTCTCAACTCTCAGTTCTTAACTCTTAACTCTTAGTTCTTAACTCTTAACTCTTAACCATTATCTCCTTCAAATGACAGCCCTCGCATGGACCAACGACTAACGACGTATCCCATATTTCTTTATCCATTTAATTTCCCGTTTCGTTCTTTTTGCCTCGTCGTGTGCTTTCCGGCAACTGCCGACGACTTTTCCTTTGCAGTTGCGTTTGGCATATTTCAGCCATCCGCGTTTGTTTTCTATCACTTGCCAGCCGTCTTCGGTCATGGCATAGTGGCTGCGTTCATCGCCCCGCAGGTAGATATGCAGTGTGTCGCCGTTGGGCTGCACGCGCGGGATGATGCCTTTGTAGGCGGGTACGCGCTGCGGCTGTTGCGCCATCGCTCCCGCCGCCACAATAAATGCTATCACTATAAATATCTTTCTCATCCTATTGTGTAATTTGTCTTTATTCCTTACTCCTTATTCC
This sequence comes from Paludibacteraceae bacterium, assembly GCA_017425065.1. Lineage (GTDB taxonomy): Bacteria > Bacteroidota > Bacteroidia > Bacteroidales > Paludibacteraceae > Colicola. The sequence continues at coordinate 1,895 of JAFPJV010000065.1, read as the reverse complement.
TACAGCGCCAGCGTTTCGAACTTTCTTGAACAGCTCGCTAGCAAACACAAAGTCGTTCAGCGCCTCGTTGTCCGACGTATATATCTCATGCCTGTTACCTTGCCACTCCAGTTTGCCGAGCCGCAGGAACACCACGTTGTCGCCTATCTCCAGTATGGAGTTCATGTCGTGGCTGTTGACGATCGTACAGATGCCGTATTCCCGTGTGATGTCGTGAATCAGTTTGTCTATTACCAGACTCGTCTTCGGGTCAAGTCCCGAGTTCGGCTCGTCGCAGAACAGGTACTTCGGGTTCAGCGCGATAGCACGTGCGATAGCCACACGTTTCTGCATGCCGCCTGATATCTCACTCGGCATCAGGTTGTACGCACGTTCTGCTATATCCACGCGTTGCAGACAGAAGCGGGCACGTTCTTCTTTCTGCGCCATGTCCATCGTGCGGTCGAACATCTCCAATGGAAACAGCACGTTCTCTATCACGCTCATCGAGTCGAACAGCGCGCTGCCTTGGAACAGCATGCCCACTTCGCGGTGCATCATCCGGATGTCGTGTTCGCTCATCTGTCCTATGTCGCGTCCGTCGTACAGGATGCTGCCCGAATCGAGCCGGTGCAGACCGATCATGCTTTTCATCAGCACGGTCTTGCCCGAGCCCGACTGCCCGATGATCATGTTCACCTTGCCGTCCTCGAACTTGGCACTCACATGGTCAAGCACCACCGTCCCGTCAAAACTCTTTACTATATCTTTTACTTCAATCATTTCCTTTCAACTCTTAACTCTTAACTTTTAACTCTTAACTCTTAACTCTTAGTTCTTAACTCTCAGCTCTTAGTTCTTAGTTCTTAACTCTTAGTTCTTAACTCTTAACTCTCAGCTCTTGACTCAAAGCAGCAACTTACTCAAAATAAGGTCCATAAACAGTATCAGTATATTCGAGTTCACTACCGCCTTCGTCGAAGCCCGCCCAACATCCAATGCTCCGCCTCGAGCCGTATATCCGTAGTACGAACTGAGCGAAGTGATGATAAACGCAAACACCAGCGCCTTGATAATCGAGTACCAGATAAAATACGGATTAAACGCGTACTGCACGCCTATCAGGTAGTCGTGCACCGTAATCACGTCCGTGAACGCACCTACGCCCCAGCCGCCTATCAGTCCCGCTGCCGTCGAGATGACAAACAGAAACGGCATCATGCTCATGAATGCCAGTATCTTCGGCAGTATCAGGTAGTTGGCGCTGTTCACGCCCATGATCTCCATTGCGTCTATCTGTTCCGTGATACGCATCGTGCCTATCTCCGACGCGATATTGCTGCCCACCTTGCCCGCCAGGATCAGGCACAAAATAGTGCTCGAGAACTCCAGCAGCAACGTGTCGCGCGTCAGCAGGCCTACCGTATACGTCGGCAGCAACGGGTTTTCCGTGTTCGTCTTGGCCTGGATTGTCAGGATCGCCCCGATAAAGACAGATATGATCAGCACGATGGGCAACGACTGCAAACCCTGCTTCTCCAGTTCGCGGCTGTATTGCCGCCAGAACATATGTTGGCGGTCCGGCAGACGCAGCACTCTGCCTAATAGCAGAAAGTATTCACCCGTATGTTGTAACAATCGCATACTACTTCATTTTATAAAACCGCGCAAAGGTACTGCTTTTTTTGCATTTATGCAAATAAAAATCGCACTTTCCTCGCTATTCGCCGTTTTTTTCTACCTAAACACCTGATATTTGTACAATTTTTCCCGCCAAAAGCTGTAATTTTGCAAAACTTTGTCGAGCCACTCCGGCTCTCAACTCTTAACTCTTAACTCTCAGCTCTTAACTCTTAGTTCTTAACTCTTAACTCTTCACTCTTCACTCTTATCTCTCAGCTCTTAACTCTTAGTTC
>JAFPJV010000064.1 GCA_017425065.1 Paludibacteraceae bacterium | reverse complement strand
TTGCTCTACCAACTGAGCTATGGCACCTCGCGCGCAGCGCGACATTTGAGGATTTGAAGATTCAAAGATTTGAAAATTCGTATGGTTTCCTCAAAAGCGGTTGCAAAAGTACTGCTTTTTTTTGATATACGCAAATTTTTTTGTATTTTTCTTGCAAAAACTTGCATTTTTGGCAAAAAAGCAGTACTTTTGTGCGGGTTTTTATCGCCCAAGATTGTTCGATGCATGAAATTATATGGAACTGAAAGTGATAGCATATGCCCGCAACGGGCACACGGATAAGTTTGGTATTCCAAGGCAGAGTAGGGACGACAGCCCGATTCTGACACGTATCGTGTTTGAGAAAGATTTTGCAGTCAGAGAAGCTCTCCGGGGAATAGAGGGCTTTTCGCATTTATGGTTACTGTGGGGATTTGATAAAGTACAAAGTGACAAAGTACAAAGTACAAAGGACGGATTGTCTTGGAGTCCGACGGTGCGTCCGCCAAGGTTGGGTGGAAACAAAAGGATGGGTGTTTTTGCTACGCGGAGTCCGTTTCGACCGAATCCGATAGGGTTAAGCAGTGTAAGGCTTGTAAAGGTACTAAGGGACAAGGTACAAAGCGAGAAGGGCAGTTCTCTGGAACTCATAGTGAGCGGGGCGGATTTGATGGATGGTACGCCGATATATGACATCAAGCCGTATCTGGAGTACTGTGACTGTCATCCGGATGCGACGAACGGTTTTGCGGAGGAGACGAAAGAGCATTGCCTGGAGGTAGATTGGAGTATGGTAAAGTCTCGAGACAGTCTCGATATAGTCTCGACGAAGTCTCGATATAGTCTCGATGTAAACTTGCAAAAATCTCGATCACTCATCGCGCAACTGACCTATATTTTGCAACAAGATCCCCGTCCGGGATATCAGGACGATCCGGATCGGGAATATAGACTGGATTTCGCAGGCTATACCACAACATTTGTTGTGAAAGACCAGAAAATAGTTGTAAAAAACATAGATAAACACTAAAAAATGTTGTTTTTTGCAAAAAAATCACGCGCGCACTTGCGTAGATGAAAAAAAAGTGTTAATTTTGCAGGCGGTTTTCGAATAAACCAATTCAAACGCAGTATAATTTTTAAAATCTGATATGATGAGAAGAATTCTTGTATTTTTTCTGATGGCAGTGCTCGGTATGTCGGGCGTACAGGCCAAAACACTTTATCTGAACACTTCTAACAACTGGGAAGACGGCGGCTGTAACAAGTTCGCTATCTGGTATTGGGGCGCAGGTGAAGGCTGGACGAATTTTATGTCAAAGGTTGCTTCGCATGTATGGTCAACGAATGTGCCGGACGGGGCAACGGGTATATTGTTCTGCCGTTTCAATCCGAACGTTTCTGCTCCGACGTGGGATCGTTCGAACAATGCGTATTGGGGAAAATCGTGCGATCAGACTGTCCCGTCGGACATGAATATGTTTACGCCGACAATGAATTGGGAAGGCGGTGACGACGGTTGCTACAAAGGCGGTTCGTGGAGTCTGTACGAGGCTGCCGCGGTGGAATATCATCTTGCGGGATCGGGTTTTCCGAATGCTTCATGGGAGGCAGGCAGCCACTTGCAAATGCCGGATGGCGAAATCAGTTTTACTGAACTGGAACCGGGAACCTATAAATTCAAGGTGACAGACGGAACATGGAACTACTTCCTCGGTATTGAGGCAGTGGATGCTTCTTGCAGTACGGCAGGATACGGTGATGACACCGACGGTAACGTGGTGATTAGGCTTGCCAGTGCGGGCGAAATAACGATAAAAGTAACAGACGGGCGTATATGCGTGACGATTGTAGGTGATACTAAAACCGGCGGCACGGGTGTTCCGGGTCAATGCCCGGATGTGCTGATGCAGGGTTTCTATTGGGACAGCTACAAGTCGAATGACAAGACGGCGGGTACGGATCTGTACGGAGATACACGCTGGAAATCGTTGCTGCCTCAGGCAGAGGAGATAGGTGCTTACTTTGATATGGTTTGGTTGCCGCCAAGCGGTTTGGCAGGCGGAACCGGCTATTATCCCCGTCAATACAGCAACCAGAACAGCGATTGGGGAACGCGTGCCGATTTGGAGAAACTGATAGCGTCGCTGCATAACAGCGGTGCGAAAGTGGTGGCTGATGTTGTGCTGGATCACCTGATTGCGATGAGCGGCTGGTGCGATTTTGCCACGATGGATTTCGGCAAGTACGGCAAGTTTACGCCGGATATGTCATGGATCTGCAAAGGAGATGAGATCAACACGTCACAGAATCCGGAACAAATAAAAGAGATGGGTGACTGCTACGGCAAGGCCACCGGTCCGGATGACGAGGGCGACAACAACGACGGAGCACGTGACTTGGCTCACAGAAGTCCTCAAGTGCAGGAATTCAGCAAAGCTTATCTGCAGTGGCTGCTCGACGAAATGAAATACGACGGTTTTCGTTGGGATGAGGCGAAAGGTTTTGATCCGGAGCATATAGGTGAATACAATTCAGCTGCCGAACCGTATATCTCGTTTGTGGAGCGCTGGTCGGGCACGGATGATATCATGTGGACCGTAGACCGTTCGGGCAAACGCACGATGGCTCTGGATTTCCAAACCAAGTACAGCGCTTTTGACGGAATATCGGGATTCAACTATGAACCATGCAAGGGTAGCGGACTGTTAGGTGCAGGCTATTCAAAATATGCCGTAACCTTTATTGACAGCCATGACTGGTTTATGCGTAACGATCAGGAGTTCGGCGGCAAAGACAATTCGATGAAGCCGGAACTGAAGGACCGTTTGCTGCAGGCCAATGCCTTCTTGCTGTCAATGCCGGGTGTACCATGCGTGTTCTATCCGCATTGGGCAAAATACAAAGAAGATATCAAACCGATGATTGAGGCACGTCATCTGGCCGGTGTTCACTCGGAGAGTGCGGTAAGCGACGAGGAGGCGGAAACAAACGGATATCAGTGTACGGTGCGTGGCAAGAACGGCTGGCTGATACTGTGTCTGGGGAACAAGGCAGGTCGTTCGTTCGACGGATTCAAGAAAATGGCCGGCGGTAACGGCTATGCTGTCTGGGTGAAAGCAGAGGGTGATTTCGCTCCAAGGCTGATTGTTACCCAGAGTACGGCTTTCGAGGATAAAGAGAACGGTATTGACGTGACGATACAAGCCGTTGGCGGTAGCAGTGAGGCAATTATCTATTATACAACAGACGGTTCGGAGCCGACGACTTCTTCGGCTGTTTATTCTGGACCGCTGAACTTCAAAGAGACAACAACGCTGAAAGCGATAGGTGTTTGCGGTAGCGCTCAATCGAAAGTGCAAACCTATACGTACACCTATCGTGAACCATTGGCACACGGCATCCGTCTGCGTTTCCACAAGCCGGACGAATGGGAGAAAGTGTATGTCTATGCATGGAAGCCCTACAAGGACGAACAGGGCAACGATGCTTCGGTGAATATCATGGGAGCCTATCCCGGTCAACGCATGTATCAGGATGTAGATGGCTGGTTTACCTATGAGTTTGACAATTCGTACAAGACGATCAACTTCTGCATCAACTCCGGTGACGACTGCGGCGGCGTGAATGTACGTTCGAACGATTTGGAGACGGATTATGACGTATGTTACGGCTGGCAGGCGGAGAAAGCGCTGGAGTACGGTATGGAAGAAGTGGTGGATTGCGAAATGGCATTGAATCCTGAGTTTGATCTGGTGATCAATCCCGAGTCGGGCTTCTTTACCGATACTCAGGAAGGACAACCTGTGACGATCAGTACGGTTGGTGCGGAGAATGCCATGATCTACTACACGACAGACGGCTCGGAGCCTAACACGGGTTCGCAGTCGGCACAAGGTTCCGTCAGCTTTACGGTGAACCAGACGACAACCGTCAAAGCATATGCGCAGATAGTAGGCGGAGCACGCACTCCGACATATACCAATACATACACGTATAAGGCTCCGCAATCAGGCCCGCTGACGGTTAAGTTTATCAAGCCGGAAGAGTGGGAGACATTATATCTGTACGCGTTCACGCGCGTGAAATCCGGCAACCAGTATATAGATACTCCGTATTCGCTTGACGGCAACAGCCCGAAATGGCCGGGTATGAAGTGGACCCAGCGAGATGGACAGTGGTATGTGCACACGATGAAACCCGAAGTGAAAGAGATATATGTAATCTTTACAGAGGGAGACAAGAAGCCGCAGACACAAGATATCTTCCTGGATGAGAACACGTGCTATCTGTGGAATCCGGAGTGCTACAAAGCTGTAGTGGATGCGGATTGCAACGGTATATGGGAAGAAGGCGTAGAGAATGTGGCTGCCGAAACACCACAACTTGACCCGACAAAACCGATATTCAACGTGCTTGGTCAGCAAGTGGGTGCCGGCTATGTGGGTGTAGTCATCCAAAACGGACACAGATACCTGATTGTCAAATAAAAGATGAAGAAAATCTTTGCAATAGCAATGGCATTGGCTTGTGGCATGGCGCTGCAAGCCAAAACGCTATATCTAAACACCGGCGGTACGGCGCTATGGGAAACGGACAATGCCAACCATTTTGCCGTTTGGCACTGGCAAGGATCGGGGCAAGGACAGTGGACGGGTTGGATGAGTCGCGTCAACGGGAATGTGTGGAGCGTAAATGTGAGCGATGCCAGCAATATGGTTATCTTCTGCCGTTTCAGTAATAGCGCCACGTCTCCTGACTGGGGCACTAATATGTGGAACCAGACGGAGGATCTGGAACCCGGCAGCAATAACCTGTTCACTATAACCGGTTGGGGTAATGGCAAAAGCCAAGGTACGTGGTCGGTCTATAGCGGTGATAATCCGGGAGGCGAAGGAGGAGATCCGGTAGTGCCTTCGGATTTCGCATCGGCAGTACCGAGTCAGTGTGAAGATATTATATTACAGACATTCTATTGGAAAAGCAATATCAATAGCGGTTACGGCGATACCAAGTGGGCTACGCTATCCGGGCAGGTTGATGAGATAAGTAAATCGTTTACCATGGTATGGCTCCCGCCAAGTGCGCAGGCCAGCGGTATCTCACAGGGCGGATTGGGCTATATCCCCTTGGAATACAGTTCGCAAAGCTGCCAGATGGGTAAGCGAGCTGCATTGGAGAGCCTGATAGGAGATTTTCACAACCACGGTTTGCGTGTGATAGCGGATATCGTGATTAATCATATCGGCAATCCGGAAGGCAACTGCTCACTGAAGGTTCAGAACTTCGGTTCGTACGGCTCGTTCACACCTACGAAGGATTGGTTGACATCGGACGACGAAGGTGGCTGCGGCTCAAACGGCAACGCCGACGACGGTCAGCACGATGCCAACTATCCGTCTGCGCGCGATTGGGATCACAAGAATACGCAAGTGCAGAATATGTGCAAGGCGTATTTGAAATGGATGAAAGGTGAGATGAAGTACGACGGTTTCCGATATGACTATGTGGGTGGTTTTCACGTAAGTCATATCAACGATTACAACGCGGCTTCAAAACCTTATTTCTCGGTCATTGAATACTGGATGGGCGATGCCAATGAACTGAAGACCCGTATAGACCAGGCTGGAAAGAATACGTTGGCTTTTGACTTTGCCACCAAGTACACTGCTTTCCGTGACGGTATTTATCAGAAGAACTACACCAACTGCTTGAATGCGGGATTGCGTGGCAAGGGATACAGCAGGTATGCCGTGAACTTCATTGATAATCACGACACGTTCAACCGAGGCAACGAAAGCGAGGATGTAGCCAATAAACGTGACGGTTCGAGTATTAACGACCAGAGTTTGATGATGCGTTGTCACGCCTATCTGTTGTCGATGCCGGGTGTGCCGTGTGTGTTCTATCCGCATTGGGTGCAGTACAAGAGCGAGATACAGAAAATGATTGTTGCGCGCAGGATGGCCGGTATCCATTCGGAGAGCACCGTAGAGGAAAGCGCTTCGACCGGGTACTACAAGGCTACGGTACATGGCAAGTACGGAAACGTCATTGTCTATCTCGGTTCGGCTGCGGGCGAAGCAGCCCCGACAGGCTATCAGCAGGCTGTGAAGGGCAGCGATTATGCGATGTACTATACAGGCAACGGTGCACAAGGCGTGGAGGAAGTACGTGGCAGCAATGTTCAGACTACCAAGTATTTGCAGGACGGAAGACTGTATATCCGTTGTGGGGAAAAGATGTATGATGCGCAGGGACGCTTAGTAAAATAATATCAATTTTAAAATTCTAATAGCAATGAGAAAATTTTACGTTTTAATGATTGCAATGGCTTGCGGCTTGTCGCTGCAGGCGAGAACTCTTTATTTGAATACCGGCGGCACACGGCTTTGGGAAACCGATGGCGCAAACAAATTTGCCGTATGGCATTGGCAAGGATCCGGTGAGGGACAGTGGACGGGTTGGATGACTCATGTCGATGGAGATGTGTGGAGCGTAGATGTGAACGACGCCAGCAACATGGTTATTTTCTGCCGTTTCAACACGGCTGCGACAAGCCCGTCATGGGGCGCAGATATGTGGAACCAGACTGAAGATCTGGAGCCCGGTAGCAACAACTTGTTCACAATTACCGGTTGGGGAAGTGACAAGAGCCAAGGCACATGGTCAACTTATAACCCCGGTGATGATCCCGGTCCCGGTCCTGATCCGACCCCACAACCCGGAGGCGCAAAGGATTATTATATCCGAGGGTTCTTCAATAACACAGATGCCAGTATCCCGACCGCCGAGGAATTGTTTGAGAACGGTTTGTTGCCGCTTACTTTCACAGGTGATGACAAGAGTCTGGGCTATTTCTACATAATGGTATGTGATGAAGGAGCAACAGTAGGCCGAGACTATATGTCGGAGGGATACGCGGAAGGCGGAACGCATGTGACGCTGCGTGACAAGGAAACGCTAAACACCCCAAACAAATGGGGCATTCCGGCCGGTTCGGTCACTTTCTATCTCTATGACAATGGTGACGGCAGCTTGGAACTCTCAACAGAGCCTATACCGGGTAAGAAGCTGGTAGGCGGCGGAGGAGAAGAGGCTGTGGAGAATACAACCGTAACGGAGAAAGCCCGCAAGATGATGATAGACGGACAACTGCGTATCATCCGCGGCGAGAAGATGTATGACGCGACGGGTCGTCAATTATAAAAGAAAATATATACCTTAATACAGTATATGCGTTAACTTAATTATTAATCTAAAAAATCAGTTTATCATGAGAAAGTATCTTTCTTTATTGATCGCTGTGTTGTTTTCTTCAACGATGATGGCACTTGAGGCGAACGTGACTATTCACGCTTCTTCAGGTGACTATTATGCGAAGACCAACGGCTGGGTTACCGGATCCAATTCGGGTCCCGCTTATGACCAAGTTGTATTGGACGGAAACATCACTGCTAACCGTATTGGTACGGGAAACAACGGTAAGTACTATCAGGACTGGCGTTTCTACACAAATGGTAGTGAAGACGGTTCGTTTAGTATTGATGCAGCCTCCGGCTATGAGTTGGAGTCGGTTACATTGGAGTTCTCAGTTTCGAACAGCGGAGCGTTGTATTCGGGAGAGAAGCAGGTGACGAGCAAAAATCCGTTTGAAGTAAGCGGAAACAAGGCTGTTTTTCAGTGTAAGAACACTAACACGGCAACTAATGGTCAGGTTCGTCTGACAAAGATTGCTGTGGTGTACCGTGAATCAGGTGGCGAAGAGCCTCCGGTAGTATCCAACATGAAGACCATCTATTGCAAGATGGAACACGCATGGTGGAAGGCAGACGGTGCTGCAGTAGCTGCGTTTGCATGGAAAGATGAAGGTGAAGCAAATGCCAACTTCCCGGGTGTACGTATGACCCCTGTGAAGGACGCTGAAGATTTGTGGCAGATTGACCTTGATCTGGCTAAGTATGAAAAGGTTATTTTTGCACGTGTAAACGGCTCGGGTGATATCGCCAACTGGGGCGCACAGACCGAGGATCTGATTATCCCGACGGATGAGAAGGATTTGTTCACAATTACGAACAAAGAGGCTACCTGGATAGGTGACGGTAAGGTGTGTGTCGGTGAGTGGTCGAAGTATGAGGCTGGCGGTGAGACTCCTCCGGAACCTCCTGTAGTAGAGACGAAAGACTTGCAACTTGCTCCGGGCGTATGGACAGCTGACAATGCTGTACTTGCCGCATGGGCATGGCAGGAAGGCGCCGAAGGCGCATGGTCGGTATTCGAGGGTGAAGGCGACACGTTGCTTGCAAAGATCAATGCTTTGGCAGACAGTGTCATCTTCGTTCGCTTCAAAGGCGGTGTTGAGCCGGACTGGAAAGCTGAGATCTGGAACCGTACAGAAAACCAGAAGATTGAAAAGTGCGCATTGTTCTTCGTGAACGACTGGGATAAGTACAGCTGGTGCGAGAAGGAAGGTGGTGAAACACCTCCGGAGCCTCCTGTAGTAGAGACGAAAGACTTGCAACTTGCTCCGGGCGTATGGACAACAGACAACGCCGTACTTGCCGCATGGGCATGGCAGACAGGCGCTGAGGGCGCATGGTCGGTATTCGAAGGTGAAGGCGACGTACTGAAAGCAGAGATCAATGCATTGGCAGACAGCGTTATCTTCGTTCGTTTCAAAAACGGTGTTAAGCCGGACTGGAGTGCAGAGATCTGGAACCGCACAGAGAACCAGAAGATTGAAGATTGCGCTTTGTTCTTTGTAAATGACTGGGATAACTACAGCTGGTGCGAGAAAGGCGGTGGCGAAGAGCCTCCTGTAAATCCGAATGCTATTATCCTTAAGTTTAATGGTACCGGTAATGACGGTAAGGATAGCAGCAGTGCATTTGACGCAACTGTGGAGGCTATCTTTGATAAGGCAAGTCAAGCTCATGTAAGTGAGGTAACTGAGGCTACCAGAATATATGCCGGTCGCCCTATTGATGGTGATAATTCGAGCGTTAAGTTCGGAACGACCAGTGCACAAGGAGTGCTGACCTTTAAGTTGGCAGAGCCGATTGATGCAGAGTCTATCGTAGTTAATGCAACGCAGTATGGCAATAATGAATCCAAGATTTCGGTTAACGGAACAGAGTTTACTCTGAATGCCGGTAACAAGAAACCGCAGGATTGCGTATTGAAACCCAAGGCTGCCGTTTCGGAGATCACGATTGCTCAATCTTCGTCGGAGCGTCTCTATCTGCGTTATATCCAAATCAATCCGAAGAGCGGTGATACTCCTCCGGAGCCTCCTGTAGGCGAGAAGAAAGAGCTGCGCTTCGCTCCTGGTGTATGGACTATCGACAACGCCGTACTTGCCGCATGGGTATGGGGCAAAGAGGCTGCAGGTGAATGGGCAGTATTTGCCGGCGAAGGTGATACCCTGCTTGCAGAGATCAATGCTCTGGCAGACAGCGTTATCTTTGTTCGGTTCAAAGACGGCTTAGAGCCGAATTGGAATGCAGAGATCTGGAACCGTACGGAAGACATGAAGATAGAGGATTGCGCTCTGTTCTTCGTGAACGACTGGAATAAGTACAGCTGGTGTGAGAAGGATGGTGGCGAAACACCTCCGGAGCCTCCTGTAGGCGATATGATTGAGGTTCGTCTTGTTCCGGGTGTATGGAATGTAGATGGTGCGAAGTTCGCATGCCTCACGCTGAACTCGGTTATCGAAGGCGAGATTGATCTGGCTAAGTTGCTGGCAAGTGCCGTTATTTCCGACTGGTTCGAAGGCGGTGACACTGTAGTAGGCAAGATACCTGCTGATACCAAGTTGATTGCCTTTGGTCGCTTCAACCCGAGTACTCCGTCGCTGGATATCATGACTATCATGGGCAAGGATGAGCACGACAATCCGTACCTGTGGAACCGCTCGGATATTCTGCTGCTCGATCCGTCGCTGATCTATACCATTACCGATTGGGGTGGCGACTACAGCCCGGGTTACTGGGGCGAAAAGCCTATTGAACCGGAAGTTCTGGAAGACGGATTCTATCTGATCGGTCAGAACGGTTGGGATATCAATGCATTGAGCAAGGATCTGAAGTTCATATTGAACAGAAGTGAACCGGAGTACATGCTGGAAGTAACTTTGGTAGAGGGTCAACCTCTGAAAGTTGTGAAGGTAGAGAACGGAGCTATCGTGAAATGGTATCCTGACGGAATGGGTAATGAGTATGTTGTTGATGCCGATCATGCCGGCGAGATGATTATCTACTTCAAGGAGAATCAGCAAGGTGGCGATTGGTCACAATTCGGCGGCTTCATGTTCATCGCTCCTAAGGGCGGTACCGGTGTTGACAACACAACGGTAGAAACAAAGGCTCAGAAGATGCTCCGCAACGGTCAGGTACTGATCATCCGCGGCGAGCATATCTATACGCCGATGGGACAGATGGTTAAGTAATAATCATAGGTCAAATCGTTGAAAAAAATGGCGGGCAGTTGCGTAACTGCCCGCTTTTTTGTGCAAATAATCAAGAAAAATTTGCATAAGTCGTCAAAAATATGTACCTTTGCACCCGAATATGGCATATATCATTTAAACCAATATTTTTTATGAAACGTTTCAGTCTTTTTTTATTGTGTTTTTGCGCTCTTAGCGCCATGGCACAAGTGACCACGACGCCTGCCATTTTGCAGCAGGGTTATACGGGCGAGGTGACACTTACTTTCAATCCGAACGAGGGTGACAAAGGTATGGTCGGCGCTACGGAGTGCTATCTGTACTCATGCGTAGAAGTCAACGCAAGCGGCAAATGGGAATACCAGTTAGCGGCATGGCCTTCGAAGTCGGACAAGACCAAGATGACGAAAGTCGGCTCCAACTGGGAGATTACTATTCCGAATCTGTACACCTTCTACGGTGTGCCGAGCAACATGACTATCACGCGTATGCTTGTCCTCTTTACCGACGGCAAGAGCAACGGCAAATCGGGACGCGGAGCAGGTGGCGCGGATATCATTATCAAGTTGGCTCCCAAAGGATTGAGCGCCAGCATTGTATCCGGTCTGGGAGAGATAACGTCCCAGGGCAGTCAGGTAACGCTGAACTGCTATGCGACGGCATCCGCCACGTTGACTCTCTATCAAAACGGCCAAGTGGTGAAGACCGCTACCGGTACGGAGATGAGCTACACCACGACGTTAAATGCAACGGGTGACTATACCTTTGAGCTGACGGCTTCGGATGGCACGACGACTGCCAGAGCGACGGCCTTTACCTGCGTGGCGGCAACACCGACCAAGCAAGCCCGTCCGAGCGGCATCGTGAACGGAATCTATTATCATTCCGACCCGAGCAAAGCAACGCTATGTACCTACGCCGGAAGCAAGACGGCAGCGGCAAAGCATGTGTTCGTAGTGGGAGATTTCAACAATTGGACGATAAGCAACGAATACCAGCTGAAACAAGCAACGGACAGTGCGTATTTCTGGATTGAACTGTCCAACCTGACAGCCCAGAAAGAGTACGCATTCCAGTATGTCGTTGTGCGTTCGGACGGCGTGACGAAGCGCATCTGCGACCTCTATTCGGAAAAAGTGCTGACCGGTGACGACCAGTGGGAACCGAGATGGAATGACCCGACACTGAAGAGTTATCCGGCAAAGGGTGACGGCTTTGTGTCCGTATTGGAAACCGGCAAAGTGCCGTTTGCATGGAGCGACGCGACGCTCAACTTCCAACGTCCGGACAAGAATAACCTGGTTATCTATGAACTATGGGTATATGACTATACGCCGAAGCGTACGCTGCAAGGCGTGCGTGAGCGTCTGGACTATATACAGCAACTTGGTGTAAACGCTATCGAGCTGATGCCCGTCTGCGAGTTTGACGGCAACTACAACTGGGGCTATTCGCCGGCTCTCTATTTCGCGTTAGACAAAGCGTACGCTACTCCGACCCAGTTCAAGGAGTTTGTGGATGAGTGTCACCAACGCGGCATAGCCGTGATCCTGGATATGGTGTTCAACCATGCTACGGGTAACAACCCGATGAACAAACTCTATCCATACGGCACCGATTTGGCAAGCAACCCGTGGTTTAATACCAATCCGCCTCACGGAGACAACGTGTATGAGGACTGGAACCATGATTTCAAGCCGGCTCATACGATGTTTATCCGCGCTTTGCAATACTGGCTGAAAGAGTACAAGGTGGATGGATACCGTCTGGATTTGAGTCACGGACTCTGCGGACCGAGCTATAATGCTGTAACCAATCTGAAGGATTATTACCAAAAGGGTGTCAAGGCTGTGAGTCCGGATGCCTATATGATTTTGGAGCATTGGGGTGACAATGCGGGCAGCGACCGTCCGCAGTTAATCTCGGAAGGCATGATTTGCTGGCAGAATACCAATAATGCCTACATGCAGACCGCTATGGGATGGCTCAAAGACGGAGACAGTTTTGCGCAGGCCAACTTGGACGGCTATGTTTCCTACTGCGAGAGTCACGACGAGGAAAGAATGCAGTACAAAGCCAAGAAATGGGGTGCAGCCGATATGACGACCAATGAGGCTACACGTCTGAACCGCGTGGCTGAGAACGTGATTATGAATGTGCTGCTCAACGGTTCGCATATGATTTGGCAGTTCGAGGAAATCGGTTACGATTTCTCGATAAACAGCGATATCGACCATCCGAATGGAGATAATACAGACTATCGTTGCAACAAGAAACCGCGTCCGGAGTATCTGAACTACTTCTCGAATGCCAACCGTGTGGAGGCGTATCGGAAATGTGCATTGGCTATCCAGTTGCGTACACGGCTGCTGCCGAACGTGTTTGCCGGCAACCCGACAGCGTCTGTCTTGGGTTCGGGGCAGAAGATCCGTTACGTGCAATGGGGAAGCGATGTCTATGTAGTGGCTAATTTCGACCCAAGCAGCTCACAGAACGCTACGCTGCCTTCGGGGACATGGTTTGACTACTTTGCAGGCGGCTCACAAGCCTCCAGTAGCGTGAACTTGGCACCGGGTGAGGTGAAGATCTTTACGGGCAGCGTCGTGGTACCTCCGGCAATCAATACCGATTTGGAAAATATGCTGCCGGTAGAACAAGTGCAAAGCAACAAAGTGCAAAGCACGAAGATTCTGCGGGACGGACAGCTGTACATTATCCGCGGCGACAAGATATATACTGTCAGCGGAGTGTTAGTAAGGTGATTATCAATAGCCTATAAGGGCAGATGATATTGAGAAGTGGCGGCGGAAGTCGTCACTTTTTTTTGAACCGTGCATAATCGTTCATCGGAGGAACATATCTGTATGATCAGCAGAAGAACCAAAGAAGAACTAAAAAACAACTAAAGAAGAACTAAAGAACAACTAAAAAACAACTAAAGAAGAACTAAATAAGAACTAAAGAACAACTAAAAAAGAACTAAAGATTGGTATTGGTTTTCAATGAGATATGGAAGGCGGCTTTTAGGCCGCTAATCCGAAAGGACAAAAAAGGCGGCGGATAAAATCCGTCAGCAAAGGACAAAACATGCCGACTAATAGTCGGCGCAACACAAAGAATCCGGATAGTTGACACAATGGACGAAGAGGGCGAGACACCCCCCGACCCCCTCTCAAAGGGGGAGAACCGGAGTGGCTCCGGAGCTGGAAAGGCGGCGGAATACCGCCGAGAATAGAGCATATATGAAAATCGCCCATATATGGTCGATGCAAAGAGAGACACCCCCCGCCCCTTTTCAGAAGGGGAGACCGGAGAGGCTCTGGAGCCGAAAAGGTGGCGGAATACCGCCGAGAATGGAGCATATATGAAAATCGCCCATATATGGTCGATGCAAAGAGAGACATCCCCCGGCCCCTTCTCAGAAGGGGAGACCGGAGAGGCGGAGGAGCCGGAAACGAAACAATACCGCCTCTCAGGCGGGAAAATGGACGAAAGGGCGAAAGGGCGGATATTATCCGGCAAAAAGAACGAAGAGGAGGAAGCGGGGGAATAGAATAATTCCGAGAGGGGGATAGAAAAACTCCGAAAACTCTGAGGAGCAGAGTTTTCGGAGGATTCTGATTTTTCTGATTTTTCTGATTTTTCTGATTTTTCTGATTTTTCTGAGAATTCTGAGTATTCTGAGAATTCTGAGTATTCGGAGTGTTCGGAGGATTCTGATTTTTCTGATTTTTCTGAGTATTCGGAGTGTTCCGAGTATTCCGAGGAGTTATTCCATGGAGTCTTGCATGGAGTCGCCGACGATTTTGCGGTAGAGTTCCTTCGGGTCGGTGGCACGGCGGATAATGTCGTGCAAGTCCTCAATGCGTACACGATCCTGCGCCATCGAGTCGCGGTGACGAATCGTGACACAACCGTCGCTGAGCGTATCGTGATCGACCGTGATACAGAACGGCGTGCCGACTGCATCCTGACGACGGTAACGCTTGCCGATAGAGTCCTTCTCGTCGTAAGCGACTTTGAAATCGAACTTCAGCTGATTCATTATCTCGCGCGCCTTCTCGGGCAGTCCGTCCTTCTTGACAAGCGGCATGATACAAGCCTTTACGGGCGCGAGCACCGGCGGCAAGTGGAGAACAACACGTGTGTCGCCACCTTCGAGAGCTTCTTCCTCGTAGCTGGAGCACATGACGCTCAGGAACATACGATCGACACCAATAGAGGTTTCGATGACATACGGCGTATAAGACTGGTTGAGTTCCGGATCGAAGTACTCGATCTTCTTCCCGCTGTACTTGGCGTGGGACGAGAGGTCGAAGTTGGTCCGGCTGTGGATTCCCTCCACTTCCTTGAAGCCGAACGGCATCTGGAACTCGATGTCGGTTGCGGCATTGGCATAATGTGCCAGTTTGTCGTGGTCGTGGAAGCGGTATTTCTCGTCGCCGAGTCCGAGTGCCTTGTGCCAGCGGAGGCGGAACTGCTTCCAGTGTTCGAACCACTTGAGTTCCTCGCCCGGGCGAACGAAGAACTGCATCTCCATCTGCTCGAACTCGCGCATGCGGAAGACGAACTGACGCGCCACGATCTCGTTGCGGAACGCCTTGCCGATCTGTGCGATACCGAACGGAATCTTCATGCGTCCGGTCTTCTGGACATTGAGGAAATTGACGAAGATACCCTGTGCCGTTTCGGGACGAAGGTAAATCTTCATGGCGCCGTCGGCGGTGGAACCCATCTCGGTGGAGAACATGAGGTTGAACTGACGGACGTCCGTCCAGTTGCGTGTGCCGCTAATGGGGCAAACGATTTCCTCGTCGAGGATGATTTGCTTGAGTTCGTCGAGGTTGTTGTCGTTCATCGCCTTGGCGAAACGCTCGTGGAGTGCGTCACGTTTCTCTACATAACCATGCACGCGTTCGTTGGTCTGCCGGAAAAGTTCCTCGTCGAACGAGTCGCCGAAGCGCTTGCGTGCCTTGGCACATTCTTTCTCGATCTTCTCGTCGTACTTGGCGAGCTGGTCCTCGATGAGAACGTCGGCGCGGTAGCGCTTCTTGGAGTCGCGGTTGTCAATGAGCGGGTCGTTGAACGCATCCACATGTCCGGAGGCTTTCCAGGTGGTCGGGTGCATGAATATGGCGGCATCGATACCGACGATGTTTTCGTGGAGCAAGGTCATCGAGTCCCACCAATAACGCTTGATATTGTTCTTGAGTTCCACGCCGTTCTGACCATAGTCATAGACAGCTCCGAGTCCGTCGTAAATCTCGCTGGAGGGGAAAACAAATCCGTACTCTTTGCAATGTGCGACGATTTTTTTGAAGGTTTCTTCTTGTGTTGCCATAAAATATTTACGATTTAGTCAATTGCTATTTTGCATTTTTTTCAAAAATCGGGCACAAAATTACACTTTTTTTTGGATATATGCAAATTTTTTTGTACCTTTGCGCACTTTTTATAATGGAGTAATGTGCATATGCTGCAACGATCGGACATACAATCATTGTTTTTCCTTGGAATAGGCGGTATCGGGATGAGTGCTTTGGCGCGCTATTTTCATGCTCGCGGGTACCGCGTATATGGCTATGACCGCACGCCATCGCCGCTAACGGAACAGTTGGAGAAAGAAGGTCTGAGCATCTTCTTTGAGGATGATCCAGCGCGGATAGACAAGATAGACATTTCGCCTCTCAGGACGCTGGTGGTTCGTACACCCGCCGTGCCGGAGGACAGCAAGGTCTATACGTTCCTGCGCGAGCAAGGCTATGACATCCGCAAGCGCAGCGAAGTGCTGGGTATAGTGACCGAGAAACTGAAAGCGCTCTGCGTTGCCGGAACGCACGGCAAGACGACGACCTCGACGATATTAGCGCACCTGCTCTATCAATCGGAGATAGGGACGAATGCGTTTTTGGGCGGTGTGTCGAACAACTACGGCACAAATCTGCTGCTTCGCGACAGCAGTTATGTCGTTGTGGAGGCGGATGAGTACGACCGTTCGTTCCACCACCTGAAGCCATATATGTCGGTTATCACGTCGGTGGATCCCGACCATCTGGATATCTACGGTACGCCGGAGGCATACCGCGAGGCGTTCAGCCAGTACACGTCGCTGATAACGGGTGCGCTGGTGGTGAAAAAAGACCTGCCGTTCGAGTTGCGGCTCAAGAAAGGCGCCAAGTGCTACACGTACGCCGTAGGTGACGACGAGGCGGATTTCTATGCGGACAATATCCGCGTGAAGGACGCCAAGATATACTTTGATTTTCACACGCCGACCGAGACCTTGTCGGATCTGCGTTTGGGTGTGCCGGTCTGGGTGAACATAGAGAACAGCGTTGCCGCGATGGCCGTTGCCTGGTTGAACGGCGTGTCGTCGCATGAGTTGCGCAGCGGTCTGTCGTCGTTCTCGGGTGTTGCCCGCCGCTTTAACGTGCATGTTCATTCGGCGCGTGTGGCTTATATAGATGACTATGCGCACCATCCGCAGGAGTTGCTTGCGTCGGTGGAGTCGATACGACGACTCTTCCCGGACAGATACAGTCTGGTTGTCTTCCAGCCTCACCTGTACACGCGTACGCGCGATTTTATAGATGAGTTTGCGCACGTGTTGTCCCGCGCGGACGAGGTTGTGCTGCTGCCTATCTATCCGGCTCGCGAGTTGCCGATACCGGGCGTGACATCCGAGGCGCTGTTGGAGAAGCTGACATCGCCGAGAAAGTCGCTGGTGGAGAAGCCGGAACTGGTGGAGACCGTAGTGAAACGAATAAAAGAGACCGACCGTCCGGTGGCCGTCATGACGCTTGGTGCCGGCGATATAGACCGACTGGTGCCCGCCATGAAAAAGGCATTGGCAGCCATCAAATAAGAGAAGATGCGGATAGGGTGGAAAGGCATATTTTTGGTTCTGGCTGTCGTGTTGGTGTCGGCATACGTGGGCGTGATGAGTGTGCTGCCCGAGAAACGTGACATGCAAGAGACACGATGCGAATCGGTGGAATGTATCTTTGAGGACGGTGCCGTTCACCAATATATAACAGAGAAACAAGTCATGCAGTATCTGCTCTCCGTAGGGCAATATCCTGTGGGCAAGACGCTTGACCAGGTATATCCGCAGACGATAGAAGACACGCTCGTAGCACACCCCATACTTGCCAGTGCGGATTGCTACCTCACGATGGACGGACATATGTGCATACACCTGACGCAACGGACACCGCTACTGCATGTGCTGACAGCCGACGAGAACTACTTTGTGGGAACCGACCGAAAGCCGATACCGGCATGGTCCACCATCAAAGATACGGTTTTGGAGGTACGGGGGAACCTGACTCATGCGCAGAGTTGCGGCGAAGTGGCCGATTTTGCTGAATGGCTACGGGGAAACGATGTGTGGTGTGACAAGGTGGATTATCTGTGGCTGCCGGCTCCGCACCAATATACGCTTTTTCTGAAAGGCGATACGACACAGATACTATTGGGCAATTTACAAGAATATCCCAAACAGCTGCGGCGCCTCAAAATCTTCCGCGAGAAAGGCGGAGAAGACATCCGTCGCAAAGCATACCGGCAATTAGATTTGCGATTTGACAATCAGGTTATCGGACGAAACGAGTAGAATAGAAGCAAAACATGGCGAAGAAACAAAAAGAAATATCGGCTGATTCGCTTCCGTTGGTAGCGATCGATTTGGGAAGTAATGGTGTGCGCGCCATGGCTGCGGAGCGTGTGGACAAGGATTTGTTCCATGTGCTCGGCGTGGAGCAGAGCCGTAAGTTCGTGAGTGGCATAGAGCGCGGCGTTGTCGTACAGACGAGCAATGTCGGCTACATGATCAGCGAGGTGCTTCGACTGCTGGCGAACCGTATCGGCGTGGCAAGTCTGCCCACCGCCTTTGTGAGCATCGGCGGGCGTTCGATGCGCGTCGTCCAAGTGTCGTCAAAACGCGACCAGATCAATAGGCAAACGGTTGACAAGCAGTTGCTTGCGGAAATGGAACGTGAGTGCAAAGAGAAAATAGAGTTGCGTTATCCGACGGTTGCTGTATTCGGATTATTTCCATCTTATTACAAGTTGGACGGCGTAAAACAGGAGTTTGCGCCGAAGGAGGATCAGGAGGCCGTTCTGATAGAAGTCAACTTCATTGCTTTCTACGGCAGTCGTGACGTGGATGAGATGATGCAGAAGAGTTTTGACCAGGCCGGGCGTTCAATCGAGTGCTCGTTCGTCCGTCCGGAAGCGCTCCTGTCGGCTTTTGCGTGTGTGGATGGGGACGACGTGTTGCAACGCGGATGCGCTGTGCTGGATTTCGGCGCACAGACCACGACACTCACGGTGTTCAAACGAACGACGTACCTGCAGAACCTTGTGTTGCCGCAAGGCGGTCTGAATATCACCCGTGCTATTGCGCAACAAGGTGTGTCCGAGGCAACCGCCGAACAACTGAAATGCAAATACGGCTTTGCGTCTCCGGCGTTTGTAGAGAAAAACCTGCGTCTGACCGTCAACGACCCCGTGAACGGCGAACGGGTGTTTACGTCTGCCAGTCTGGCAGGTATCATTGAGCAGAAAATGGAAGAGATCCTGTCTCCGCTGTTGCAGGAGTTTGCCAAATTCGAAGACCGCATGGAGACGCTATACATCACGGGCGGCGGCAGCATGCTGAACGGGCTGGACAGTTTTGTGCAGCAACGTACGAAGGTTCGCGTGCTGTACGGTGCGCATGACACGCTGCTTGACTCCACGACAGACCCCAAATACTACGAGCCGGGTTATTCTTCGCTGGTAGGCTCTATACTGCTCGGCAGCGACTATCGCAACGAACACCGCGGTCAGGCTGTGAAGAAATCGAAACTGGTGGAACGAATCAAAGAACGTACGATCGATTTCTTCCGTGACCAGGAAACACAATAGAAAACAAACCTATGCATAATAAGACAACGATGGAAAAAGAATTATTGCCTCTTCCTCTGCAAATCAAAGAGGACACGCTAATCAAAGTGATCGGTGTGGGCGGCGGCGGTTGTAACGCCGTCAACTACATGCAGGACAAAGGAATCCGCGATGTCAGTTTTTTAGTGTGCAACACCGACAAGCAGGTGCTGACCAAGTCGGCCGTTGCCGCGAAGTTGCAACTTGGCCCCGGATTAGGAGCCGGCGGAGATCCTGAGGCTGCACGCAAATATGCCGACGAGAGCCGCGCACGTATTCATGAGGCACTCGACGACGGAACGCAAATGCTGTTTATTACGGCTACGATGGGTGGCGGTACCGGAACCGGCGCATCGGCTATTATTGCCGAAGAAGCACAGAAATTAGGCATCCTGACCGTCGGAATCGTAACGATACCTTTCCGGTTTGAGGGCGAAAAGAAGATTCTGAAAGCCATGACCGGTGTGGCCGCCTTGGCCGAACATGTCGATGCGTTGCTGGTGATCAACAATGAGAAACTGGTTCAGATCTATCCGGATTTGGACATGTTCAACGCCTTCCAGAAATCGGATGACGTGGTATGCAATGCCGCCAAAGCGATAGCAGAGATTATCACCGTGCCGGGCTATATCAATACGGACTTTGCCGACGTTCGCAATACGCTGAAGAACGGCAATGTGGCCATCATGAATATCGGTCAGGCGGGCGGCGAACACCGTATCACAAAGGCTATTGACAATGCCCTGAATTCGCCCTTGGCAAATGCCAACGATGTGCATGGTGCCAAACGTGTGTTGCTCCAGTTCTATTGCTCGAAGGAACACGCTATCCTGATGAGCGAGATAGAGCAGATCAACGAGTTTATCAAGGAAGTAGGGTCTGACGTGGAAGTTCAATGGGGTACGTCGATAGATGAAGAGTTGGGCGAAGAGGTTCGCGTGACGATTATTGCTACCGGATACGAAGTAAGCGACATACCCGTATTGGACGGCGTGGAGATACCCGGCCGGACGTCTATTCAGGATGCGATAGAGCAAAACTATCCTCCTACGCAGCCCCAACGGCCTGCTGAACAGCCGGCTCCCGAGGTGGATCTGAGTGCGGCCATAACGCAAGTGGCGGCTCAAGTGGCTCAGCAGGGACCGACGTTTGACGGCGACATCATTATCTCGTCGGAATCGGAGCCTGTTCCCGTTCCGACCTTTGCTCCGCCACGTCCGGCACAACCGGTACGTCCTGTGCAGCAGGTACGTCCTGTACAGCCGGTTCAGCCCGCTCCGCAACCGTCGTCTATCCCGATGGACGAGCCGGTTCGTATCACGGACCCGTCGATGACTCCCGGATTTACTAACCCCTCTGCCCCAGGTTGGACACGAGGACGCAGATAAAACAAGACAATTATGGAAAGAGAAATGAATTTCTGGGACTTATGTGTGGCTTTTGGCCGCGCTATAGGTCGTGGGTGCGCCGCCGTGGGACGCTGGATAGCCGAGATGCTGCGACTCACCTATCGCATGTGGTGGATCGTTCTGCCGATAGCGGTTTTGGCTATTGCCGCCGCATTCTACTATACCCGTCCGGACAACCTGAAATACAACGTCCGCGCCGTAGCCGTACTGAACGGACCGTCCATTGCGCAGTTCAACCAGCGTTATGCCGTGCTGCAAGCCGGTCAGACTATTCCTGCCGACGCACCGATAGCAAGTCTGGTTGCAGGACGCAAGATGGGTGATTTCAAGTCGTTCCGCGTGATCGATGTTCACCACGATTTGACAGCTGACTATATCGACCTGAAGGGCAAGTCGTCGCCGAAGGACACTACGAATGTTCAGATGCAGGACAGGCTGTGTCTGCAGTTTACGATTAAGAAACGTGACATTGGACTGCTCAGCCAAATGGAAAAAGACGTGCTGGATTTTCTCAATGCGGACGAGTCGATGCAATTGGCCTACAAGGCTTATCTGCCGAATCTGCAACGCGAGGTGCAGTTCAACCACGACCAATTGGAGAAACTGGACAGCCTCACTTCGCAGTACTATTTTCATTCTACGCCGGGTGCGACACTGACCACCGTTCAGGACGGAGTTATCATGGCGGGCGACCACCGAGTGCACCTCTTCCTCAACGATATCTACGAGCAGCAACTGCGCACAGAACTGGTTGACAGCCGTGCACAATTAGCCACGGCACCAGTAGCGATAGAGAATCATTTTGCGCTGACCCAGGCACCGCTCAATCCGCGTATGCGTTTCCTTGTGCTGTTTGCTGTTTTGGGTTGGATTGCAGGTTGTCTGTGCGGTGCGTTGATAGAGCAACGCAAACGCCTTATCGCTTGGTTGAAGCAATAAGACGCTTGACGACAAACCAGACTATAACCAGTCCGAGAATACCGAGTATGGCCACGCTTAGTTCGTGGCTATATTCTTTGATAAGGCTCATCTGACCTGCGGCAAGGTAGCCGAGCAGGGCAAGGATGCAGTTCCATATAAACGCCCCTAAGAAAGTCCACCACAGGAATGCACCGAAATGCATACGGCTCAGTCCTGCGGGAATAGATATCAACTGACGGATACCCGGGATGAAGCGACCTACAAAAGTCGAGACGTTGCCTTTCTCGCGGAAATAGGCCTCGGCGCGCTCCAACTTTTCGCTAGAGAGCAAGCACATATGCCCAAGGCGCGAGTCGGCAAACTTATAGATGATTATTCGTCCGAGCCAGACAGAAAGGGCATAGTTGATGACAGCTCCTATCATGGCGCCCAACGTACCGAATAGCACAATTAGCAGTACATCAACGGGATAGTTGCCCGTGGCGCATAGTACGCTCTCCGGCTGACCCGCTACGAAGGCTGCGGGAGGGATGACTACTTCGCTCGGGAAAGGTATGAACGATGACTCTACGGCCATCAGGCCGGTAATCGATGCATAGTTCATATGCACCGAGTACCATGTAATCAGATCGTCAATCAGGCTCATAGAGTCCAACTTTCAAGAGATTCGACAAGTTCGTCAAAGTTGCGGGCTTTGGCACGCGTGCGCACTTCGGCTATCTGGCGGCTGACAGCCTGATCGTAGGTGTCGGCCTCGACGCTGCGAATCACGCCCAGTGCCACAGGCAGATCGTCAGGTGCGTTTTGCGAATCGCTGTTTTGCACCTCGATAAAGCGATCCTGTCCCATAAGTGCGAGCAGGCGATGGAGCGTCGGATCGGGTTGCGTGGCGTCGTGGGTCAGCACGCGCGGGTCATCGGCAGCAACGACAATCATCTTCGGCACGAAAGTGACCGGATCGATTTCGACGGCCAGTCCCTTGTCCTTGTCGGCACCGAAAATCATCTTCTCACCGTGGCGGAGGACGATGGAATGCTCGGCACGTTGTTCGCGGTCGGCAATCCACTGGTGGGTGCCGTTGTTGAAAATCACGCAGTTGACCAAACACTCAACAATCGAGCAGCCCTTATGTTGCTGGGCGGCAACGAGGCAGTCCACTGTCGTGGGCATGTCCACATCCAGAGTGCGGGCAAAGAAGGTACCTCCTGCGCCGAGGATGAGTTGGCCGGGGATGAACGGACGTTCTACGGTGCCGAAAGGAGAAGATTTGCTGACAAATCCCTTGGCGCTGGTCGGCGAGTACTGTCCTTTGGTCAGTCCGTAAATGCGGTTGTTGAACATGCAGACATTGAGGTCCACGTTGCGGCGTATCTCATGAATGAAATGGTTTCCGCCGATAGCCAGACAGTCGCCGTCGCCCGACATCTGCCAGACGGTCAGCTCGGGATGGCTGGTCTTCACGCCGGTAGCGATAGCGCCTCCGCGACCGTGAATGGTGTTGAATCCGTAGGTGTTCAGATAATGCGGCATTCGGCTACTGCAACCGATGCCGGATATGACCGCCACCTGATGAGGCGGAATGCCTATTTGCGCCATGGCTTTCTGCAACGCCATGCATATCGCGTGGTCGCCACAGCCCGGGCAGAAACGTACGTATTGGTCTGATTTGAATTGACTTGCTTCCATACTTACTTTGATTTAACGAAGTTAACGATTCGTTCTACGGCGAACGGCTGTCCCTGAATTTCGTTGTATTGCTCGATCTTGACATCGGGTACTTGCGAGCGGAGGTACGCTGCAAACTGGCCGGTATTGAGTTCGCAAACGATGATGCGACGGTAGCGGCTGAGCACCTCGTGGGTGTTTTTCGGCAGCGGGCAGATGTAGTTGAATTGCGCGAGGTCGCATCCCAGTTCGTTGGCAGCGGCATGGAGATGACCTTCGGTGGAGCCCCAGCCTACCAAGACCGTTTCACTGTTGGAAGTCAGACCGCTAACGCTGTCAGACCGTTCCGCTGTTGGATGAATCACCTTCAGTTCGGGAATGCGGTCGGCTATCTGTGCTATCTTCTGCTGGCGCGCGCGTACCATTATCTCATGGTTTTCCGGATTGGTGGAGATGGTACCTCGCTGGGCGTCGCGTTCCAGTCCGATGTTGCGGTGCTCATATCCTTCCATGCCCGGGAATGCCCAGTAGCGGACTCCCCGTTCGTCGCGAAGGGCAGGATTGTACTTGCCTCGCAACTCCTCGGGTACGCTCTGCGGGTGTATCTCGGGCAGGTCGGCAAGTTTCGGGATGCGCCAGAGGGCAGTGCCGTTGGCCAGATAGGTGTCGGTGAGCAGGATGACGGGCGTCATGTTCTCCAATGCGATACGGCATGCCTCGTAGGCGAAGTCAAAGCAGTTGGCGCTGCTGCTTGCAGCCAGCACGACAGCCGGACATTCACCGTTGCGGCCGTACATAGCTTGCAGCAGGTCGGTCTGTTCCGTCTTGGTGGGCAGTCCCGTGCTCGGTCCTCCGCGCTGCACATCCACGATGACCAGCGGCAACTCGGCCATGACAGCCAGTCCGATGGCTTCGGATTTGAGGCTGAGTCCCGGTCCGGAAGTGGTGGTACATGCCAGATCGCCCGCGAAGGCTGCGCCGATGGCGGTACATACGCCGGCTATCTCGTCTTCGGCCTGCACGGCCATGACGTTCATATCTTTGCGGGCTGCCAGTTCATGGAGGATGTCGGTTGCCGGTGTGATGGGATAGGAACCGAGGAAGAGGTGTTTGCCCGCTTTCTCCGCTGCGGCGATGAGTCCCCATGCCGTGGCTTTGTTTCCGGCAATAGATGTATATCGGCCGTGTGCCTCGTTCGGTCGGCTGTCGAGATGGATCTGCGTAATGTTCAGCGCCAGGTTCTGACCATAGTTGTAGCCGTCCACCAGCACCTTGGTGTTAGGCGCAATAAGTGCCGGCTTTTTGACAAATTTCTCCTCCAGCAGACGGATGGCTTTGTCCATCGGCTCGTCGAAGAGCCAGCAGACAAGTCCGAGTGCGAACATGTTGCGGGACTTGAGCATCGACTTGTTGTCCATGCCGGAGTCTTTGAGCGCCTCTTTGGTGAGGGTGGTCAGCGCCACCGGCACGATTTGTACTGATTCGGGGATGCCTAATTCTACGAACGGATTGTCGGTGTGGTACTGGGCTTTCTCCAGGTCTTTTGCTGTCAGCGAATCGGTATCAACGATGACCACAGCATGACGGTGGTAGAGCGCAAACTGCTCGTCGAAATGCGCTTGCGGATGGTTGAAATGACTGCCTAAGGTGCAGACCTTCAGTGCCGCGGCATTCATGGCAACAATCACGTCGGCCTTGTCGCCGGGCGTATAAACTTCGCTTCCCAATTCCACCTGGAAACCGCTCACGCCACCCAGTGTGCCTTGCGGCGCACGTATCTCGGCAGGGAAGTCGGGCAGGGTGGAAATCTCATGGCCAAGAATGGCACTCAGAGAAGAAAACAGCGATCCCGTCAACTGCATTCCGTCGCCGGAGTCACCGCAAAATCTAACTACAATATTCTTCACGATTACAGTATAAATTATAAATTTTGCGCAAAATTACAATTTTTTTTTGATATGTGCAAAAAAAAGTGTATCTTTGTACCCGATTTTAAATCAGGCGTAGAAGACGAATGAAAAATATACGTAATTTTTGTATCATAGCGCACATTGACCACGGCAAGAGTACGCTGGCCGACCGGATGCTGGAATTGACCCGGACGGTGGATGTCCGGCAGATGGAAAACCAGGTGCTGGACGACATGGATTTGGAGAAGGAGCGTGGTATCACGATTAAGAGCCATGCCATTCAAATGCAGTATAGTCCAAAGTCGAAAGTCGAAGGTCAAAAGCCGGAGATATTCACGTTGAACCTGATTGACACTCCGGGTCACGTGGACTTCAGTTACGAGGTGAGCCGCAGCATTGCCGCCTGCGAGGGAGCCGTGCTCGTGGTGGATGCTACTCAGGGCGTTCAGGCGCAGACAATCAGCAACTTGTACATGGCGATTGAGCATGATCTGGAGATTATTCCGGTGCTGAACAAATGCGATATGGAGAACGCCATGCCCGAGCGCGTGGAAGACGAGATAGTGGATCTGCTGGGTTGCAAGCGCGAGGAGATACTGCGTTGTTCGGCGAAGACGGGCGAAGGCGTGGAAGCCATACTGGATGCTATCGTCGAGCGTATTCCGGCACCGCAAGGCGACCCGGACGCACCGCTGCAATGCCTGGTGTTCGACTCGGTTTTCAATTCGTTCCGCGGCATCATTGCCTACTTCAAAGTGGTGAACGGCACGATGCACAGCGGCGACCGTGTGCGGTTTGTGAATACCGGCAAGGAGTACAATGCCGACGAGATAGGCATTCTGAAACTCGACATGTCGCCGCGTAACGAGATATCGGCGGGCAACGTGGGCTATATCATCTCGGGCATCAAGACCTCGACGGAAGTGAAGGTGGGTGATACGATCACGCATGTGGCGCGTCCGTGCGACAAGGCGATAGACGGCTTTGAGGAAGCCAAGCCGATGGTGTTTGCCGGCGTGTATCCCATTGAGGCTGAGGACTATGAGGACTTGCGTGCCAGCCTTGAGAAACTCCAACTGAACGATGCCAGCCTGACATTCCAGCCGGAGAGTTCGATGGCATTGGGCTTCGGTTTCCGATGCGGATTCCTGGGATTGCTGCATATGGAAATCGTGCAGGAGCGTCTGGACCGCGAGTTTGATATGGACGTGATAACCACGGTGCCGAACGTGAGCTATAATGTCTATACAAAGGACGGCGGCATGAAGGAGGTGCACAATCCGGCCGGCATGCCCGATCTGACGGAGATAGACAGAATAGAGGAACCGTACATACGCGCGAGCGTGATAACGACCTCGCCCTATATCGGGTCGATCATGACGCTCTGTCTGGGCAAGCGCGGCGAACTGGTGAAGCAGGAGTATATATCCGGTGTCCGCATGGAACTGCTGTTCGACATGCCGCTGGGCGAGATAGTGATTGATTTCTACGACAAGCTGAAGTCGATCTCGAAGGGCTATGCGTCGTTTGACTGGCACATGAACGGTTTCCGTCCGTCGAATCTGGTCAAACTGGATATCCTGTTGAACGGCGAGCAGGTGGATGCGTTGAGTACGTTGACGCACAGGGACAATGCGGTGGATTTCGGACGGCGGATGTGCGAGAAGTTGAAGGAGTTGTTGCCGCGCCAGCAGTTTGATATTGCCATTCAGGCGGCTATCGGGGCGAAGATCATAGCGCGAGAGACGGTGAAGCAGGTACGAAAAGATGTGTTGGCGAAGTGCTATGGCGGCGACGTGAGCCGCAAGCGCAAACTGCTTGAGAAACAGAAACGTGGCAAGAAACGCATGAAGCAGATAGGCAACGTCGAAGTGCCGCAGAAAGCGTTCTTGGCCGTGCTCAAATTGGATTGAGCACTGCCAAGAAATGGACAATGGACAATGGACAATGGACAATGGACAATGGACAATGGAAAATGGACAATGGAAAATGGACAATTGAAAATTGAAAAATGGACAATGAGATCATGAGGGAGAATGTGTTAATTCAGAAAACAGAAGCCTTTTCTATCAGAATCGTTAATGCGGAGAGGTATCTACGTACGCAGAAGAAAGAAAGGGTCATTTCAAACCAAATCTTACGATCAGGAACGTCCATTGGTGCCAATTGTGCAGAGTCTCAAGATGCTCAAAGTCCATCGGATTTCGTACATAAGTTGAGCATTGCTCTAAAAGAGGCAGACGAAACTAAATATTGGTTGAATTTATTAAAAGGCAGTCATTATATATCGGAGGAATCCTATATTTCAATGATGAAAGACCTAAAAGAGATATTAGCATTATTAACTAAAATAATCAAAACAACAAAAGAAAAATACAATGTTTAACACGGAAAATTTTCCATTTTCCATTTTCAATTTTCAATTATTATGATTCCTTCTTGGATGTTAATCCCGTTTGTTGTGATGCTGCTCTGCATCGCTGTGTTGCCGCTCATTCCGCATGTGGGTGAGTGGTGGGAGCACAATTTGCACAAGTTGTACGTCTCGCTGATTCTGGGCGTACCGGTTGGTATCTGGCTGTGTGTACATGGTATGAGCCATGAACTGATGCACCAGATGATCTATGACTATGTGCCGTTCATCTTGCTGCTGATGGCGCTGTTTGTGACCACCGGCGGTATCTGTATCCGTGGTGACCTGAAGGCCACTCCGATGACCAATACGGTCATCATGGGACTGGGCTGGTTGCTGGCTTCGTTTATGGGAACGACCGGTGCGGCTATGTTGCTGATCCGACTCTTGCTTGCTACTATTTCGCAGCGCAAGTACAGGGTGCACACCGTCTTGTTCTTTATCGCCATCGTGGCTAACTGCGGCGGTCTGCTTTCGCCGCTGGGTGATCCTCCGTTGTTCCTGCTGTTCCAGAAGGGAGCGGACTTCATGTGGTGGATGCAGAACATGGTCGGCGAGTGGCTCGTGACGGGCGCATTGCTGCTGCTGATCTACTATTTTGTGGATCTCTATTTCTACAAGAAAGAGCCGATAGAGAATATCCGTGCGGATATCGGCGAGACCAAGCAGCTTCGCATGACCGGTCTGCTGAATATCATCTGGTTGCTCTGCGTGATTGCAAGCACGATGTTCATCAATCCGAAGTATATCCCGGCTATGGGTGCTGAGCATGCGCCGTGGTATCTGAAGCTGTTGCGCGAGTGGGCGTTTATCGCTATTATCGGTGCCAGCTGGTTTACGACGAAGAAGGCTGTCCGCATCAACAACAACTATAGTTGGACGCCTATTCTGGAGGTGGCTTGCGTGTTCCTCGGTATCTTTGCGACGATGACGCCGGCGCTGATGTTCCTGGAGGAAATGAAGGAGCAGATCCAGCAGGTGATCAGCGAACCGTGGCAGTACGTCTATATGACCGGTGCGCTCTCTGCGTTCCTGGACAACGCGCCTACGGCGATGGTGTTCAACTCGATGGCGCCGAGCGGCGATATTGCCGGACTGGCTTCCGATGTGTTCCTGAAAGCTATATCGATGGGTGCCGTCTTCTTCGGTGCGCTGACCTATATCGGCAACGGACCTAACTTCATGGTGAAGTCGATTGCCGAACAGGAGGGTATATCGATGCCGAGTTTCTTCGGATATATGATTAAGTTCAGCCTGGTTGTTCTGTTGCCGGTTTATATCATTGTGCAGCTGATTTTCATCTAAGCGGCGCATAGAAAAATTGCCCGTTTTCAATGCCGAATGTCAGAAAAAAGTGACGTTCGGCATTCTTTTTTGGGTATTTTTTGCATAATTTTTGTAGAAAAATTTGCAGGAATGAAAAAAAAGTAGTAATTTTGCGCCACTTTGAACAGGTGCGCGCGTGCAGGTGCGCCGCGAGTACATATTTTTTTAATATATAAAAAGGAAAAAACAAGTCCGAATAAATTTTACTATAATGAAGAATACAATTTTTGCAAATCAGTTGGTTCGTTTGTCGGTGCTCTGTGTAGCACTGGTAGGTGTTACGAGTATGGCGTGTGCCATCACGTATCCGTCGCAATCGAAGGAAAACGGAAACGGTGCGATGCCTGTCTTTGAGCGTCAGGGTGCGCCGTCTCAGGGATCGTCGATGCGTGTATCCACGATGCAGACCAGCGGTTCGGCCTATTCGTCGTCGGTGTATGTGCCATTCAGTGGCGAGGCGCCTTCGATGGAGAGTGATCCGACGGCAACTCCGCAGGGCAGGCAGTTGAGAAGGGGCTTTATTGACGGTCCGGATGTGCCCCCTGCCGACCAGTCACCTGTTGGCGAACCTTGGATCTTGGTAGCGTTTGCTGCCCTGTTTGCCGGTGCCCGAAAACTAAAAAAATCAACTAGAGATATAGAATTCTAGAGATCTAGAAAACTAGTCAAAAAATGCGTACTTATGGTCAACGCCGGCGGATTTCTACCCAAACCTGTCAATTATAGAGACTTGCTCTTCTATAAGAAAGCAATCATCCTATACGGCATGACCTATTGGTATCAAGACCATTACTTAATTCGGGGGGACCGCACAAAAGACCAAATGGAGCAAGCTGCCCGAAGCGGCAAACAAAACATAGTAGAAGGAACAGCAGACGGGATGACCAGTATTGAGATGGAGATCAAACTGCTGAACACCGCAAGGGGAAGTTTGTTGGAGTTGTTGGAGGATTATGAAGATCAGTTGAGATCAAGGAGGCTGGAACAATGGGATAAAGAGCATCCGCGATACGACAAAATGGTACAGTACTGCTATCGGCATCATGACTTGCGGGATTTTACCCCGTTTTACAAAAAATGGACCATTGAGGAGTTTTGTAATGTGGCATTAACGCTCCTCCACCAAGCCGACAGAGGAATGCTCTCCTATTTAAAGAAAGTAGAACGAACGTTTCTGGAAGAAGGCGGTATTAAGGAGAAGATGGCCGCTGCAAGAAGAAATGTCAGAGGATATTGAAAAAAACTAGAAATCTAGAAAACGAGAATTCTAGAGATCTAGTTAAAAAGAATGATAATAATTAAATGTAATACAACAATGAAAACTTTTTTAGAAATTAGTCGTGGCTTTGCGGCTGCGAAAGAAGTAAAACCGTTCAGCTCTGTCGAGCCGATGTCGAGCCAATTTCGAGCCGTTTTCGAGCCAATGTCGAGCCAAAGTCGAGAGATGACGGTTCATCCGACGAGTGTACCGCGCATCTTTATGCGCATTGCCACCCTTGTCCTCCTCCTTACCCTCAGCGTGGGACAGATGTGGGGAGCGGATGTCCAGCAAAATGCTATAATCTATATGGACAACTCGGCTGCTGGCTGGGATTATAGCAATATCTATTTCGTTATCAACAACACGAATGGATATCCTATGAGTGCAGTAGAACATACAAAATTGTATGTGCATAAACGATCTGCTGGAACATGGAGCGGATATTCCAATGTGCGTTTTTTTGCGGCAACAGCATCTTGGGGAGGCGATGATGCAAGTATGGGAAGCGAAAGTAACATGGCATCATATGGAGCGAATCTTACCAATACGCAAACAAACTATGGATTTAATGGAAATAACTACTATGCAATTAAACTCAATAAAAAGGGTGCAAAGGAAAGTGGTTCTAGAGCAAATTTGAGCACCAGTTATATAGGTAATGCCATCTCTTCTATGAACAAGACGATGACGATAAAAGCAAAAATCAGTACAGATGGAGGTTCTTCTTACTCTGCCGGTAATACGCCGGGCAAACTAACGGCAGCCTCTTTTAAATTTACCACATATAACTCTTGCTCTTCTGCCACATCCGCAACAGTAAACGCCGGTAGTGCCAGTAGCACACTTTCCGTCGGTTACACGGCAGACTTGACACTTACTGCCGTTGATGTCGATGGGTATGATTTCATTGGTTGGAGTTCCGGCACAAATGCATCCACGAACGTAGGAACGACAAAAACTGTTACAGTCAATCCTACAGGTGCTACCACGTATTATGCATGGTATAGAGAGAAACGCCATCAGATAAAAGCCCTTACCCCAAGTCCATCAGCAGGAGGTTCATCCAATTCTCCTTCGTCATGGACTTATGCCGGAGAAATAACAGGTGGTTCTATAAGTGTATCTACCAACACCGGTTATGACTTTACCGGTTGGACAATAAGTTCCGGTAGTGGTACTTTTGCGAACGCTTCCGCAACATCCACCACTTTCTATCCGACAGCAGATAGTGAATTACGTCCTAATTTTACCACAAAAACCATTACTGTAACCCTTGATGGAAACGAAGGTACGGGCGGTACAGCCACAGTGAAATATAACGCAAGTTCTCTTACTAGCATTACTCACGCTTCGAGAGCAGGTTATTCGTTGAACGGTTATTATACGGAGGCAAGTGGTGGAAGTAAAGTCATCAATGCCGATGGTTCGCTGAACAATGTATCCGGTTGGGTAAGCGGCGGATATTGGAAACAAACTGATGAGACTCAAGTTCTATATGCGCAATGGACGGAAGATGAAACGTATTACAACCTCAAATTTGGCACACGGAGCGGAGAGGGCTCATATGGTACTGTGGCGGCTATTAACGCTACTACCAGTGCTTCACTAACAACCAATACAAATTATCTATCAGGAACAAGTGTTAGAGTAACAGCAACTCCTGATGATGACTATAAGTTTGTAAGTTGGTATAATGCAGCGACCGGTGGCTCTGAAGTGACAACAGACAATCCTTATACATTTACTTTGAATGCCGCAACCAGCGTATATGCTCACTTTGTGCTTAAGACTACTTCTATCACGCTGGAAAGAAACGGAGGTTCCGGAGGTACAACAAGCAAAACCATCAATCACGGAGCCTCAATGACAGGTCTTACTGCTCCCGGACGTTCCGGCTATACCTTTACCGGTTGGTGGACGGAAGCCAGCGGAGGTACAAAAGTTATTGATTCGGACGGAACGTTAGTGGCTTCCGTTTCCGGATATACTACTTCCGGCAAAAAATGGGACTACGACGACCCAACTCTCACTCTTTATGCACAATGGACAGAAAAGACATCTACTCTGACGACCTCCAACCACTATGACTCAGGTGATCCGAGTTATGCAGCACCAACCAAAAGTGCTTCTTCGATAGGTATAAGCACAACAGCAACAGTAACAGCTTCTTCAGCTGGTACGGGTTATACTTTTGCCGGATGGACGCTAACAAACTGCGTACGAACAGATGGTGGTGGTGCAACCGCCAACCCGATTACTGTTCGCTCTAATGGTGACGGAGCAGCTGCGACCGTTGTAGCCAACTATGAGGAAGTATTAACCAGTACTTATTATGTAGAGGGCGATGCTTCCGGTCCATTTACATATGGATGGAATGCCAATGCAAACACGATGATGATGAAGCGTTCGGGCTTGGCTAACACATCTGATGTATATTGGACTCTTGATGTCCCTGCAGCCAAAACCAGTCCCGGTGATGCACAATGGGAATTCAAGATATACAATAGTGCAGGAGCGAATGATAATGCCAGATATATGGGTTGGGGCACAGGAGACAATCATTATTGGTTGACCAAAGCAAATCACAGTCTTACACTTTCGACGAGTGGTAGTAATAATATTCGCTTTAAACCTTATGTTGAAGGAACTTATACATTCCATGTCAACTACTCAACTCCGTCAAGCCCTACATTGGAAGTTATTTGGCCTGTGGTTAACCAATTGCGTATTTCCGCAGCCAGTCCTACAGATGCTACTAACACCAATAATTTCGACTTGTCTGACCAAGGAAGCAACAACTGGGCAGTGACTCGCACACTGAACGCGAACACAACCTATACATTCAAGATGGTTTATGACGGAGAGTGGTATGGCAAGAACAGTACGAATCTAACTCGCGCTTCGTCCTCAGCTTCTACTTTAAGTACCAGTGGCGCTGATATGACAATTAAGACAGATGTTGCAGGTGACTATACCTTCACGTTCAATTCAAGTAGTAAGAATCTGTCCGTTACTTATCCGACGGCGCATACCGTAACATTTGGTTCGGACGGACATGGTACGGTAACAGCTTCTGCAACGAGTGTAGGCGGTGCGTTCAGTTCCGACGCGTATATTGCGCATAACGACGTGGTAACATTCT
Source organism: Paludibacteraceae bacterium (assembly GCA_017425065.1). Taxonomy (GTDB): domain Bacteria; phylum Bacteroidota; class Bacteroidia; order Bacteroidales; family Paludibacteraceae; genus Colicola. Next base: position 2,719 of record JAFPJV010000064.1, on the reverse strand, counting down.
CGCAGACACCGAATACGGGATATACCTTCAAAGGATGGTACACTACTGCTGATGGCAGCACAAGTGCAGGCGTGAACGGTAGCAACGAGTTGACAATTAGTGCAGACAAGGCCGTTTATGCACAATATAATGCGAAGAGTTATGTCGTTACATTAGATGTGGAAGAGGCGCACAAAGGAACTACAGCCGGTGCGACTACCAGACAAGATGTAACATTTGATGCGGCAACAACAACCGTGCCGAATCTGCCGACAGCAGAAAACGGATACGGATTGTTTGGCTATTATACCGGACAAAACGGTGAGGGCACCAAACTGATAAACGGTGACGGTACATGGATTGCGTCTGTTGACGGATATACGGACGGCAGCAAGAACTGGATTCACGACGGAGATGTGACATTGTACGCATATTATAAGAAAGCGGAGATTACAAGTATAACGTTCTCGCCGGCATCAGCTGAGCCGGACGATGAGGTTACTGCAACGGCAGTGATTTCGCCGACTCCTACCGGCTCAACAATGGTATGTTGGGAAGTGCGCTATAAATCCAATAATGTTCTGTTAGACCCGCAACCGACATTTACTCCTGCTTCCGGTGCATCGGTTACCTTTACTGCTCCGGCGGCAGCAATTTACAAAGTGACCGCTACACTTAAAACCGGTAATGATTGTGGTGCAGGCACTGTTCTGGATACCGAAGACGCGGATCTTACGGTAGCCGGCAACCATGCTGTTACCATTCGCTACAAGCATGGTGACGTAGTCATCAAGGAAGAAACCGTTGAAAACATTCACGCTGTCAATTCTACTCCGCTTTCTGCGCCGGATATCATAGGTTATGCTTTCAGCAGTTGGACATTAGGCGACGGTATTTCTCTTGCATCGGGCACAACGAGCAGTTCTTCTATTTCCGTAACCGCTATCTACGATGGTGTTATAACCATTAACTACAACCCGAAACGTATGATTTACTTCTACAATACCTTGGGTTGGAGTAGCGTTAACGTATATTTCTATAAGAACGATAGTTATTGGAATAACACGAATGGTACCGGTGCTAATACAGGCTATACATTCACAAATACGCCTTATAGCGAAGGAAAGCACGGAGCAATGACCAACATTACCGGCACCAATATCTGGTATTTCGATGCCGAAGGCGCAGGAGTTAATGCTTCATACGAAGATGTAGTATTTACCGAATTGGATCAACATGGTTACGGCTACTTTGCAAAGACCGATGACAAACAAAACAAAGTAGTTCGCCGTGGAGATTACAAGTCCTCTATGCCGATGTTCGTGCCTGTTGAGCAAGATGGTGTTTCCATGAATGGAGGATTGGCTGTCTATTACAACCATGGTTACTGGATGAACTATCCGGAGAATACGGGTTATACGGTACGGATTTATAATGCATGGAATGTCGATAAAGCAAGCCCTGCCCGTGAATATTATTTCCCATATTCCGCGGATAAGAAGATGCCGCTGAAATTAGATGTGGAGTTCAATACTACGGATGCGAAATGGTTTATGATTCATCGCAACGACGGCGAATATCTGAGTGTCAATGCAGAGATGACGCAAGCATCTCACACAAACTACCGTATAAGCAGTTCTAACGATAAGATCAAAATCCAGCCTTCTGCTCCGGGTGTATATACCTATACGCTAACGTATTATGATGACGGAGAAAAAGATGGAGGAGGCAGAGCTTATGGAAACATGTATCACATAAGCGTAGATTACCCTGTATCCGTAGGCGATTATCGAATATTATATAAGGATAACGCCACTTGGTCTCAAGGCACAGCGCACACGCCAAGTTGGAATCACCCGTCCGATGCTATCAATAAGATTTCCGGAGAGGCTACCGAAGCGAAGAAAGATACCGTTTCGTTGTTCGTTTCGTATGGTGCATCGCCTACTGCTAAATTCCAATACGTGAGCGCCATCAATCCGAGTACCGGAGCAGTAACATGGGCAGATGTTGATGGTGGAACAATCAGTTTGAGCAGTATTACGAAATCCGGCACTTATAACTTCATTGTTACGCAGCCGGTAGGCGGTGCTTCTGTCTCAGTGGAGAAGATTGAAGCCTATACGGGTAACTATTATATCCGTACAGATTGCGCAGGCAATACCAAATGGGATAATTATCGTGCGGCAGATCACCAAATGACATACTCTGAGTTCTCCTGTAGCGAGGCAAATAGTTTCGGCGAGAAATTCAGTCATTACTTCACTCACTGGTGTCCTGCCGGAATGAATGTAAAGTTCGTGATTGCAAATGATTACAGCGCTTGTATCTCGGATACGTTAATTCAGGATGTCGGAAATCCATATGCAAATATTAATGAATCCGGGTTCTTGAACTCTGATAGTAATCCTGATGAGACAGCAAACAGATTCAGTGCAAACATCCGCTTCATGTACAATGAAGCCACCAATAAGATTAGTCGTGCTTATGTAGCATCGTCCACTAATAATGCTCGTTGGTTCTTAGTGTTGCGTAGTAATACAGTGATAAAAGATCAGGGCGGGGATGCGACAGAAGACATTGGTATCGGTATTCCAAGTGTCATCTTGGATGATAAACAAAACTGGATATACGAGAAAACGCTCAAGATTAAGCCGGGCTCCAAGTTTAAATTGTTTGCTTGCTATGCGGAAGTTACGCCAACAGAAGAAAAAGCGCAATATTTCCGCGGCCATTATGC
>JAFPJV010000007.1 GCA_017425065.1 Paludibacteraceae bacterium | reverse complement strand
TCGTTCGCTACGACACCGTGGCACGCGAGATCAGCAACCGTCACGCGAGTGCCGATGACATAGCAGAGGGTCTGTACCGCTTTATTCTCGGTCTGGGAAAGAAAGTGATCATAGCGAATCAGATATCTGTCATTAGCGACCAGCTGTTGGGCGGGCTGTCCGATCAGACGACGACGGTCGGTGCCGCTACGGGTATCCTGGCGTTCTCGCTGCAGATTTACTTTGATTTCTCCGGTTATTCGGATATGGCTATCGGTATCGGACGCTGTCTCGGATTCCATTTCAAGGAGAACTTCGACCATCCGTACTGCTGTCTCTCCATCACCGATTTCTGGCGCCGCTGGCATATGTCGCTCGGTAGTTTCTTCCGCGACTATATCTATATCCCGATGGGCGGAAACCGCCGTCATCAGGCGCTGAACATACTCGTTGTATGGTTCCTGACCGGTCTTTGGCACGGTGCCAGCTGGAACTTCGTGATATGGGGTCTGTATTTCGGTATCATCGTGGCGATAGAGAAATTCACGGTCGTCAAGCTGGCGAAATTCCGTTGGCTGGATCCGCTGTTGCGTCTGTATAGCTGGGCGCTGCTGTTCCTGAGCTGGGGCTTGTTCTACTATGACGATTTCGACAAGATGCAGTTCTTCTATTGCCGACTGTTCACTTCGGGCGGCGGACTGGATTTCCAGACGCAGTCGTTGCTGATGAACAAGCTGTGGCTGTGGGTGCTGGCGCTGGTGTGCTGTCTGCCGCTGCGCAACTGGTTGCAGCGTCTGGTCAAGAACGAGACGGTGCGCATGCTGACACGTGTCGTGGTGTCGATCGTCATACTGGTCGTTTGTATCGCCCTGTTGGTCGGCGCAACAAACAATCCGTTCTTATACACTCGTTTCTAATCCGTTCAAAAACAGTAAAAGCATATGAAGCAAAGTTATATTTACATCACCGTCATGATAGCAGTGCTGCTCTGCGTACTGACCGTTTTCTATGTGTTCCCGCGTCCGACGTTTTCCGAATTGGAGCGTCGTGACCTGACGGAACTGCCGATGTTCCCGAGCATGGAATCCGACTCGCTGCAAAGCGGAGCCTATACGGCAGAGATCTCACGCTGGTTCTCGGACACGGAGCCTTTTCGCGAAGAGCTGCTCCAGCTGAGCATGACGCTGGATCAGTATATGGGACTTAAGATCGGTTCGCCGGAAGAGCAAGTCACTTTCCACGCCGCCGACCAGAAGAGCAATGAAGATGCCGACATGGAAGAACTGGGTATGGTCACGCCGACGACCGACGACCGCGAGATAGAGGACTACAAGAACAAGCAGAACGCTACCGAGGCGGCTAAGATAGCCCATGCCGGTATTATCGTCTGCGGACCGGAGGGCAAAGTGCGTGCCATGAGTGCGTACCACGGCGTCAACGGAGGCAACACCTATGCGCGTGTGTGCAATGAGTACAAGAAGGCGTTTCCCGACGTGAATGTCTATTGCATGGTCATTCCTACCGCTGTCTCGTTCTACTGTCCGGACGTAGCGAAGCAGAACACCAAATCCGAGTTAGCCACGATCCGCAACACCTATTCGCTTCTGGACGACTCAGTAAAGGCGGTAGATATCTATACCGTGCTGGGCAATCATGCCCAGGAGGATATCTACTTGCGCACCGACCACCACTGGGCACCGCTTGGTGCATACTATGCCGCAGAGCGTTTTGCCAAAGCGGCGGAGGTGCCGTATCGTCCGCTGAGCGAGTACAACAAGCATGTGGTACATGATTTTGTGGGTACGATGTACGGCTTCAGCCACGATATCAGCGTCAAGCAGTCGCCGGAAGATTTCGTCTATTATACCCCGAAGGACTCGGCTTACCAGACAACCTATATTGTCTATACCGTCAACAAGTCCTACAAGGTGACTGCGGAAGGAGCGGCATACAAAGGTAAGTTCTTCGGCCATTTCAAGGATGGCAGTTCGGCAGCCTATTGTGTCTTTATGGGCGGCGACTCCAAGATCACCCAGGTGCGTACTTCGCAGAAGAACGGCCGCCGTCTGTTGATTCTCAAGGACAGCTTCGGCAATGCGCTGGCGGGATACCTCTTCGGCTCGTTTGAAGAGGTGCACGTCGTGGACGGACGCTATTTCACCAAGAACATGAAGGAGTATGTCCGGGACAACAGTATTACGGATATCCTGTTCTGCAACAATGTCTTCAAGGTCTATGCCGGAGGCGACAACTACCGTCAGTTCTTGAAGCAGACGAGTTGGCCATACAAGGGTCGCAATCCCGCTGTGCCTAAAACAGTTTCAGTTTCTCAAGAGCAATAAGCGTTAGCCGGCTCAACCCGTATTCGTCCAGTTCGTCCAGCGCGACGCGGCGTGTGTCCGGTATGTCAGGCAGTTCCCGGACTGTCTGCTTTCGGAATCGTGCATACAGTTGCTGATGGCTGAGCGTGTGTTTCAGATCTACGGCAGTGCTTCCTTCCGGCAGCGGCAGCAAGGCGCCTTCTGACTCCGCCAGCGGAAATTCCCACAGATGCTGCCAGATGTCGCGGCCCGTGCGCTGGTGAATCAGGGTGTATGTCCTGCCGTCCTGTTCGGCGAGATAGATCGTGTAGTTCAGATAGCGTTTGCGTAATTGCGGTCGCGGCTTGCGCACCGGCAGCAATGCAGCCGTGCCGTGTCTGCGGGCGGCGCACAGTTCGCCTATCGGACAGCTGTCGCAACGCGACTCGCCCGTCTCCGTGTCCGTAAGCGTCGGCGTACATTGCAACGCCCCGAATTCCATGATAGCCGCATTGAACAGCCCCGGATGCTGCCTGTCAAGCAACTGCATGATGAGTTCGTGGAAACGGCGCTTGCCGTGCGAGGTGTCGAACGGCTCGTCAGCATCAAACAGCCGCGCCACAACGCGATAGACATTGCCATCCATGGCAGGGTAGGGCATGTCGTATGCAAAACTGGCGATGGCGCCTGCCGTATAATCGCCTATGCCGGGCAGTTGGCGTATCTGGTCAAACGTACGGGGAAAAGGCTGCCAGCCGCGTTCCACGATCATCTGCGCACTCCTATATAAGTTTCGCGCGCGCGAATAATAACCGAGCCCTTGCCACTCGCGCAGCACTTCCTGCTCGTCGGCTGCCGCCAACTCATCCACCGTCGGCCAACGGCGGACAAAACGCAGGTAATAATCCGTGCCCTGTTGCACGCGTGTCTGCTGCAAAATGATCTCGCTGAGCCAGATGGCATAGGCATCTGTCGTGTCACGCCACGGAAGCACACGCTTGTTCTGCTCCCACCAGCGATACAGCTGCTCGTATAAATAGGTCAAATTCATCAAATTAGTCGCTTTTTTGGGTCGATTTACCCGATTTTGGGTGCAAAATTACAAAAAAAACATGAAAAAAACGATTTTTTTTGCGAAAAACTTTTGTATTTCAATAATTTATAGTAATTTTGTAGCCGATTTTCGTTTATAGGACAAGAAAAACAGAATTTTTTAATTAAAATATATAGTATTATGACAAAAGCTGAACTTATTAACGACATTGCCGTATCGACCGGATACGACAAGACCACTATCTCCAACATTGTGGAGGCCGGTATGGCTTCTATCAAGAAATCCGTAGCAGAGGGTGAGAACGTTTACCTGCGTGGCTTCGGTAGTTTCATTGCCAAGATCCGTCGTGCCAAAGTGGCGCGTAACATCTCGAAGAACATCTCCGTAAATGTTCCTGAGCACAAGATTGCTGCCTTCAAGGCATCCAAGGAGTTCAACGAAATGGTTCGATAACCGCAAGTTTAATCTTAATTTATACATCTATTAACTATGCCAAACGGAAAGAAGCATAAGAGACATAAGATGTCCACGCACAAACGTAAAAAACGTCTGCGCAAGAATCGTCATAAGCATAAGTAAGCCGTAGGACGATTCCGTTCAATTTTTTTGGTATGCTTTGTGGCGTTAAGTTTGTCTGGGCGCAGGCACACTTGCCACAAGGCATTTTGATTTATTAAAAAAAAGATCCTATGAAAAGCGAATTAATTGTGGACGTACAACCGCATGAGATTGCTATTGCGCTCACCGAGGACGATCGCCTACAGGAGATCAACCGCGAGAAGCGAAACGAGGATAACTTTGCCGTCGGTAATATCTATTACGGACGTGTCAAGAAGGTGATGCCTGCGTTGAATGCCGTCTTTGTGGATGTAGGTTATGAGAGAGAAGCTTTTCTGCACTATTTGGATTTAGGTTCGGAGTTTCGTACTTTTCAGTCGTATGTCACCAAGGCGGTTTCCGACCGCCGCAAGGTGCCCGCTATCGAGAAAATCAAGCGGCTGCCCGAGGTAGGCAAAGAAGGAAAAATCGAAGATGTGCTGAAGGTGGGAGATACCTTGTTGGTGCAGGTTATCAAGGAGCCGATCAACTCCAAGGGGCCCCGTCTGACGGCAGAAATCAGTATTGCCGGCCGCAACATGGTACTCATGCCATTAGCCGACGGCGTGATGGTTAGCCAGAAAATCAAGCGCGAGAGCGAACGCTCGCGGCTCAAGCAACTCATCATGTCCATCAAGCCCCGCGGATTCAGCGTCATTGTGCGTACCGTGGCGGAAGACAAACGCGTGGCGGAACTGGATTCTGAGTTGCGACTGCTCGTCGAGCGATGGCACGAAATGGTCAAGACACTCCAGCAGCGTGAGCCTGTCAGTCTGGTCAGCGAGGAGATAGGACGCACCATAGGTATCGTGCGCGACATGCTCTCCCCGAGTTTTACCAGCATTCAGATCAACGACCAGAACATCTACGAGGATGTCCGTCAGTATCTGACACTCATCGCACCCGAGAGCACCAAGATCGTCAAGCTCTACAAAGGCAAACAACCCATCTTCGACAAATACGACATCACCCGGCAGATGAAGACCGGTCTCGGCCGTACTGTCGGATTCAAACACGGAGGCTATCTCATTATCGACCGCACGGAAGCCCTGTTTGCCATTGATGTCAATTCCGGCAGCAAGAAGCTGTATGAAGACCAGGAAGAGAACGCGTTCCAATACAACATGGCAGCAGCCGACGAGATTGTTCACCAGCTTCGCCTACGTGATATAGGGGGAATCATCATTATCGACTTTATCGACATGGATTCCAAGGAGCACCAGCAACAACTCTACGATCATATGCGTCAACTCATGGATCGCGACCGAGCCAAACACAACATCTTGCCTCTGAGCAAGTTCGGACTGATGCAAATCACCCGCCAGCGTGTGCGCCCCGCGGTGGAGATGGAGGTGATGGAGACGTGTCCGACATGCGGAGGAAAAGGTAAAATACAACCCTCGCTGCTCTTTACCGAACAACTCGAAGAGCAGATTGCACATCTATCGGAGCAATACGGACGAGGAATACGGTTGCATTTGCACCCCTACATCTATGCCTATGTCTGCCGTGGTATGGTAGGCAGCCTGAAAAGCAAATGGCTACTGAGATATGGTGTACGGGTGACGGAAAATCAATCGCTCGGTATGCTCCAGATTGTATTCTACGACTCAAAAGGAAACATCATTCCTCCCGAGTCCAAATAGCAGGTAGAAAAGATTCTGACAACAGTAAGCCCGCCAAACCGGCGGGCTTAATTTTTATTTTTTAATTCTTTAAACATTAAGGGAGGTCGGGAGGGGTTATCTCCTCACTCTCTCCCGGTATGTAGCGTTTCAGCACGCGTGCCACGCCTGTGGTCCATGAGTTGATCGAGTCGTTGTCCATCTGCAGGCCGCTGATCATCTTCACCACTTGGTCGATAGGCATGCCGTAGCGCAGCACGCCGGAGATGAGCCGGGCGTAGTTCCAGAACTCGCGGTCGAACTTGTAGCTCAGTCCTTCTACCGTCGTCTTGAAGCCGCGTGTGTTCACAAACTGGAAGTCGTAGCGTTTCTGTCCGTCTTCGGTTGTGGTCTTGATTATCTTGCCTTTTACGACCGACTTGGGCAGCGCAATACCCATCTCGTCGTCCGCCAGACCGGTGAATATCTCGTACGGCCGTCCGTCTTTCAGGCCGACGAAGGCGATCCATTTGTCTTTCTGGTTCTGGAAGCGCACCACGTCGCATTCCAGTTCTGCCGGGCGCTTCAGCGGCGCCGCATTCTCCTGTATATTTTCCATAATATCCTTAATTCCTTAAACATTAAACGTTATCTTCCCGCTGCAACTTGTCTCGCCGTAGCTGTTGCGTTGCTGATACTGCACGCCGTCTTCCGTCTTCAGGTACAGCGTCGTCAGGCGTTCGCCTCCGGTTATCTCCCGCTGGTAGTTGATGTCCAGTCGCACGCGTTTGCCGTAGTAGTCGGGTAGGTACGTGTCGGTCATCACGCGCAGGTAGTTGCAGCTGTTGCAATGCCGGTTGTAGTCCAGATCGGAATACTGTATCGTATATTCCCGTTGGCCTGTCGGTTCGGGGATGGTCGTCATGCGTACGCGCGGGATGTCCAGTACTTCGCCATCTACCACTCCTTCGAATATCGGGTCGTCAAACAGGTTCACTATCTCCCGTTTCTCCAGATCCAATACCGCCCATACCGACTTGCATTGTCCGATCAGCCGCCATTCTGCCGGCTCTTGGCTGTCGGCGGACGGCTTGAGCCAGATGCGGTAGTCACGCGTCGAGAGCATGTGGATGTTCTGTTCGATCCATGTCTCGAAGACCAGGTGTTCGTTGTGCGTCGGCAGGTACGCCATTTCTACCGAGAGGCGCGTCAGGATCCATGTCAGTCCGCGCGGGTGAAGCACCTGAATGCCGAATCCCAAATCGTCGGCCACACGTCCTGCCACTTCCAGCAGGTAACTCTCTAAGTTGTACAGGCGCAGCCGTTTCCGGTCATCCACCTCCTGGTATTTCACTTCGTATTCGTATCTGTATTTCATGCTTTTTTTGTGTTAGAATATCTCCACGATACGTCGCGGGAAACGACGTGTTATCTCGTTCTTTTTCATCGGCTTGACGCCATGGGTCTCTATACTCGTCACGCGCTGTCCGGCCTTGAAATGAATCGGTATGACGCGGTCTTTGGTGCCCGTGATGAGGGCGTCGGTCTTCATCGTCTTCTCCAGGATGTACAGCTTGCCGCCCTGACGCTGGTACGTGGTCAGCAGCGTGCAGTCCAGATGCCCTTTTCTGAGCCGGAACTTCTCGTACTGCGATTCCGACATGTTCAGCAGGTTCAGCAGCAGCAACTCCTGTCCCTTCAGTCGCTTGCCGAACGGGATGTTGACGTCCATTACGAGGTGCTCCGACAGCCGTATCAGGGCGTAGGTCTTCGGGTTGAGGACGTAGTTGCGTGTGATGTTCCATTTGAAGATGCCCAGGTAGTTCTTGCCCTCCGTATGACTGAGTATCAGTTCGTTCGGGCTCTCGGCAGCTACTTTCCAGTGGCGGTAGTCCTGCATGGTCTTTTCCATGTCGTAGCGCGCATTGCCTATCTTGAAGAGCGTGGTGTGTACGGCTACGCCCGAATCCACGGCAGCTGCGTATTTGCGTGTGCGGGCATCCAGCTCTTTGGCTTGGTATGCCAAGTCGGCGCGCTGGCGTATCTCCGGTTTGAAGAAGCGTTTGCAGTGCTCTGCATGCAGTTGCACCGAGTCGCTCCCATCTTTCGCGGCTTCAGGGATCGTCACGATGCTGGCGACCATCTGTTCTGTCCCCCAAGTGCTGTTTTGCGATGTCATGCGCGCTTCGCTTATGACGTGGTAACGCGTACATTGTTCCGGCCACTCGCTTGCCATCTTGCTATATACTTTCAGCAGCAGTTGTGCCATCTCGCGCTTCTTGCCTTTCAGGTTCTTGTGTTTGGCGGAAACGGTCGTCTCGTCCAGTGCGATGGGACGTTCGTGAATAATGATGGTCAGCGTGTCGTCTCTCAGCTGGCTCAGTCGAACCGTTTTGCGCTCGTAGCCAACGAAGCTGACTACCACCAGTCCGCTCTCCGGCAAGTTGGCGTCGAATGCGAATATGCCGCGGTCGTTGGTAGCGGTGCCGAGAACGACGCTGTCCAGCGGATAGACCGTAGCATAAGCCACGGGCTGCTTCGCATCGTCCACAACACGCCCGTAATACGTCGCCGCCCGACTCATCAATGCCGGGCAAACCAGAAGCAATATGGTAACAATCTTTTTGATCGTCTGTCAATCCTCCTTACGTTTAATCGAGCACAAAAGTACTGCTTTTTTTCGAGGTATGCAAGATTTCGGGACAAATTTTCAAATTTTTTCTTGCATATTCCAAATATTTGTAGTAAATTTGCAGCCGAATTTCAAAGAAAAGGTCAATACAACTTAATCATCAACATAAATTTTATACAATCATAAAAAAAACTTTCCTTATTACTTGCTGCGCTATGGATAGCGGCAGCGGGCATTGTCAAAGCGGCAGAAAAAAAGATGTACGCCGTACTCGAATCCGACGGCACCACGATGACGCTCTACTATGACACCGAACGCGAAGCCAGAGGAGGCGTGTCGGATTGGACTGCCAGAGGCAGTAGCAACTATTGCAGGGTAGTCACCAAAGCCGTTTTGGGCGAATCCGTCAAAGATGCCAGACCAAAAAATACGTATTATTGGTTTGCGGCTTAAATTTGCGGATGATTCTTTTTTAACCAAAAGTCCACTCATTGAGCCGTTTTTGAGCTTTCCTCGGAAGATGGTCCCGTGATGGTCTTTGGCAAAAAGGGAAGTTTTCTCCGTTCGTAGCTTGCTCGCACCGTTCTCTTTCCATCTCCCTGCTTCCCCCGACACAAACTCTAAACCTCATACAAAGCTTATTCAAAGCTCATACAAGGCTCATACAAACCAAACAATAAAAAAATGAAACGAAAAAGCAGCGAAAAAGCCACGCTACGGTGACGTTCGGGATGCGAACGGTCTATATTCTATCAGCGAAGCGGTCTTCATTTATTTGCGGCCGATTTCGCGGATGCGTTGTTCGAAACTCTCGCGGTCGCCCAGCGACGCGTTCTTCATCTTGACGCGGTAGTTGCTGATGGTGTTCGGACTGTAGCACAGCAGTTCGGCTATCTTGGCGCTGCTGGTAATACCCAGCAGAATCAGGGCAAAGATACGCATCTCGATGGTCATCCGCTCGCCGGGCTTGGGAGCCAGCCGCGCTTCGGGCTTGACGAGCGCATTGAAATCATCCACAAAGGTGCCGTAGAGCGAAAGGAACGTGTCGTCGAACGAGCGGTAGAAATTGTCCATCTCGCGGTCCATGAAGCCCGCCGGATCTTTCTCGCCGGCCTTGCGTGCCATCGTGGTCAGACGGCGGATATAATCGCTATAGACCTCCAGATAACGGCATATATACTGCTCCTTGACCTTGTCGGTCTCCTTGAGTTGCCGGTTGATGGCGCGCAGTTCTTCGTTCATGGTGGTTATCTCGCGGTTCATGGCATGCAGCCGGCGGTTCTGGCGCAGCGAGAAGAAGACGCCGATAACCATGATGACCGCCACGATAGCCAGTGCGACCAGCGCTATGGTCAGCCTCACGGACGACTGATGCAGCTGCTGCTCGTAACTATTGGCTATCTCGTGTCCGAGCGAATAGGTCTGGATGAATCGGGTGGGGGCGTTGAAGAACGAGGCATTCGTCAGCGAGTAGTCGCTGTAGCGGAACGCGCGTTCCAGATCGCCGGAGGCGTAGCACTCTTTTGCCACGAGCCATGAGGAGCCGTTGTCCATGATGCCGCAACGCACGTCGGCTATGGCCGAACGGGTGAGCCACTCCAGGTATTCGCGCTCTTTTCCCAACCGCTCGTACAGCGTCGCGCGGTTGTACGCCTCGATGGCATAGCGGTGCGACCATACGGGAACACGTGCCAGGATGGAATCGTTGATCTGCAGTGCCCGCGGGATATTGTCGGCATCGATCGCCGCGAGGATGTTGCGTCGCAGGCGGATGGCTGTGTTGCCCGGTGCCTGACGGTCCATCTCGTGGAGCAGCGAGTCGTAGTAGAGCCGTACGGAGGCGGCCAGCTGTTCGCGCAGTTGCGGAGTGGTGCTTGCCGCCATGGCTTCGTTGTGGATACGCCAGACGGCTTCTATCCAGTCCACGCGCAGGCTGTCGGGAATCTCCCCGGCAAGCGGGATAAGGGCGATGCCGTCACCGTATTTGCCGATAGACGAGGTGAGTTGCACCAGTCCGATATATGCCTGCGTGCGATACGGTTCCTCGTCGTTGATGAGCCGGAGATACCATACGTGCGCGCTGTCACTCTGATAATATTGATACTCGCGCGCGATACGCACCTGCAGGGCTTTGGTCATCGGACGGACGGCTTTGAGCGAGTCAATGCACTGTTCGTGGAGCTCGCGAAAACGGGCTGACTGCGCCATGTCGGCATCCAGCATGGTGAACAACGAGTCGAGCGTGGACATAGCCGCTACCGACAGTCCGACAGCCAACAAAATGGCACTCAGGAAGAGACGTTTTTGCATAAGGGTTAAAAATTTTCGGCGCAAAAGTACAAAAAATAATCCATATGTGCAAATTTCGTCGTACTTTTTTTTGTTTTTTTAAAAATATAACCGTCTAATAATCAGTAATAAGGTGCGTACCTATACGTACTTTTGTGTTGTATAACATATTTACATGTTTGCGCACGTCAAAAAAAAGCAGTAATTTTGCAGCGATTTTTGAAATACCATGACGGATACGAAATACATAGCTTCTCCGGAGCGATACGCTCAGCAAGCAACGATATACAACCGTTGCGGACGCAGCGGCATTCTGCTCCCGAAAGTCAGTTTGGGTTTTTGGCATAATTTCGGTGACGATGCTCCCTTTGAGCGGAGTCGTGCTATTGCGCGTTATGCTTTCGACCACGGCGTCACCCATTTTGATTTTGCCAACAACTACGGCGTGCCTGCCGGCAGTGCCGAACTGACGATGGGACGGCTGATGGATGAAGATTTCCGTCCGTACAGAGACGAGCTGTTTATCTCGACCAAGGCGGGTTATGGCATGTGGGACGGCCCTTACGGCGAGTGGGGCAGTCGCAAGTACCTGATGTCCAGTCTGGATCAGTCGTTGCGGCGAATGCGGCTGGAATATGTGGATTTGTTTTATTCGCACCGTTTCGACCCGGATACACCGATCGAGGAGACCTTGCAGGCACTGGTGGATATCGTGCGGTCGGGCAAGGCATTGTATGCCGGCATCTCCAACTGGCCGTTGGAGCCGCTGAAAGCCGCCACAGCCTATTTGCGCGAGCGCGACGTACCGTTGTTAATCTATCAGGGACGACTGAACATGCTGAACCGCGAGCCGATAGAGGAAGGCATTCTGGATTTCTGCCGCGAGGAAGGCATCGGATTTATTGCCTATTCGCCTTTGGCGCAGGGATTGCTCACCGACCGCTATCTGAATGGTATTCCGGCAGACAGCCGCATGGCGCAGGAGCTGTTCCTGAAATCGGAGAGCCGCACGCCTGAATTGCTGGACTACCTGTACAAACTGGAAGCGCAGGCAAAAGCGTCGGGAAGGAGTATAGCGCAGGAAGCACTGAACTGGGTGCTGGAGCAACGGGGTGTGACATCGGTGCTGGTCGGCGCCAGCAGCGTGGAGCAACTGAAGAACAATCTGGAACTGCTCCAATAGACCATTTGGCATAGAACAACTAATGTGAAACACAATCATATTAATTAAAATTCAGTATTACTATGAGAAAACTAACTTTACTTTTTGCGCTCCTATGCGCAAGTGTGATGGGATTTGCCATTGACTGGGATTCCAAACCTTGGATTGGCAATGGCTCCGGCAATGCTGCCTACACAGATGCCATGAAGATTGATTTACCAGCAGGTGTGAATGTAGTAAATCTTCAAGAACCCGGATTTTCAAGTGGAAATGCAGGTATATACATCACTGTACCTGATGCAGCGTTCACCAAAGCGACTTTCAACGGAGAGGATCGCACCATCTATAGCCAAGGTGCCGGTATAATCCTTCCGCTCGCTGCATTCACGGATATGTACACTGAAGTTGTGATTCTTAATAATGAATCTGTACGGTGGACTGTGACGGTTTATTGGAAAGACGGTGAAGACACTGGAGGTGGTTCGGGCTTGACCAATCCGGAGTTAAGCATCAATTCTGCCGCAGAGACATTGGATGCTACCAATAGTGAAACGTTCCAAATCGTTGCAACTCAAGCGGGCGACGGTGCTGTCTCTTACGAAAGCAGCAATGCTGGGGTGGCATCTGTGGATAATACAGGTTTGGTAACAGCAGTAGGTCGCGGCACGGCAACCATTACTATCAGTACGGCAGAAACGGCTACTTACGAAGCAAGCAGCAAAACGCTCACCGTTACCGTTACAGGTCCGATAAACTGGGATGCTGTAAGCTGGCTGGAAGGCAGCGATAGTAAATACAAGGCCGTAGTAGATCCTGCTGGTCCTAACATTATCAATGTGCAAACTCGAGGTGAAAAAGGTATATATGTAGGTTTTCCGAGTGCTGATTGGGGCGACTGCTCACTGGACGCATCTGCCTATACTACAGAAGGTGCAGGACGTTGGTATTTCCTTTCTGCTTTTACGGGACAAGTGAACACATTTACTCAAGTCTGTCAAGGAGTTACCTATACGTTTGATGTATATTATGCCGATGGCGAACCAGCTGATTTGACCGGATGGAATCTAGCTAAAGGCAAAACATCCGTGGCAGGTAAAGATGCCGGTGGTGATTTTGCTCCATCCAAAGCGAATGATATAAATACAGAGACCCGTTGGGCTTCCGGTAGTGGGGCTAAGCACTATGCAGCCGTTGGTAATGCAGCGGAAGACTGGTGGTATGTGGACTTAGGCGACTATTATCGCGTAGATTTAATCAAAATCCTTTTTGAGAGAGCGAACCCATCAGATTACGATCTTTTGATTTCAAACAACGCTGTTTCTTGGACTGTATTAGGCTCATATACTACGGAATCTAAGTTCGGTAATAATCCGGAATCAGACTATAATGTGTATGATTTCTCTGCAGATCCTAAGGTTGGACGTTATGTGAAGATTTTTGTTCGTCAAGGCTATAGTAATTTGGAATGGGGTGTTTCTATGTGGGAGTTTGAGGTATATGGCGATCATGGAACACTTGCAGACGCCAATCCTCCTTCGATGACTTCTGCAAGTCTGAGCGGAACTCCTTCGTATAATCAAGTGACCATCGCCGTTGCAGGAACCGATGAAGAAGACGGTGCTGTAAGCCAGTTCCATGTGGTGGATTTGGCTCATGGTGTGGACCAATCGCAGACAGCAGAAGCCGGTGTTATTACCGTTACAGGACTGGACGCACAGACAAGTTATACATTTACCATCACTGCTTTGGATGCAGCCGGTAACGAGTCGGCAAACAGCGTGAATGTAGCAGCTACGACTGCACAGGACACTTCTATACCTTCGGTTGCTGCTCCCGTTCCAAGCGCAACAGGAAAAGAAATTCGCCCGATTTATAGCGATGCGTTTGCTTCTATTCTGGAACATTCGTTTGACAAAGATGGTTTCGCAGGAATGCCTGTCTATATGGAGAAAAACATTAGCGAAGACTATTGTCTCATTTACGACCGTTCCGGATCTGCCCCGGTATTCACAACATGGGGAATGTACGATGATGGTGCTAATGCGATTATTGCACAAAGTGAATATCGCGCAGCAGGCAAAATGGGTGTGGATGCATCCGCTATGGAGTATATGCACATTGATATTTGGTCATTGCAAGCATGTAATACGATTCTTGTCCGTATTAATGACGGAGGAAGAACCGGAGACTTACGTTTGTCGCACGACGGAAGCGGATGGAAGAGTTTCGATATTCCTTTGAGCGAGTTTGTAGCCGGTGCAAATGTGGATAATGTTCGTTG
>JAFPJV010000006.1 GCA_017425065.1 Paludibacteraceae bacterium | reverse complement strand
TCGCTTATCGCAAAGCCCGCAAAGACAAACGGCACATGCACCGCCTCCTTGATTGCCTCTATCTCTGCATCCAGCATAGCATCTTCATGCTCACCCACCGGCTGAATGAGCAGCACTTGCGGTTGCTCGTCTGCGTAGATGACGCATTTTTTACCTGCTATTATTATCGCTTCCTCGATTTTCATCAGTCAATCATCTTTATCACTTTCGCCGGAACACCGCCAACGATAGCATTGGCAGGGACATCTTTGGTGACTACCGCTCCGGCGGCAACAATGGCATTGTCACCGATGGTCACTCCTTGCAGGATGGTCACATTTGCGCCAAGCCACACTTTTTTGCCGATGTGTATCGGTTTAGCAATCATACCTGCCCGTTGCGCCGGGTCAGGAAGATGATTGAGCGTGCAGAGCGTAGCGTTATGACCGATGAGCGCATCGTCGTCGATGAAGATACCGCCTTGGTCTTGGAACTTACAGCCCATGTTGATGAACACCCGTTCGCCGACATGCGTGTTCTTGCCGCAATCGGTATAGAACGGCGGAAACATACCAAACGACTCCGGCACGTCTATTGCCCATAACTCACTCAACAACCGTCGCAGTTCTTCGGGTGTGTGGTACGAGCCGTTGATTTCGGCGGTAATACCCAGGGCTTCCTGCGAGAATTTATGGAACTCCATGTGCAAGTCCGAGTCACCCACTATCGGCTCGTCCGATGCCATCCGTTCACGAAACTGGTCTATTGTCATATTCATCCTTTTTATAATACTTGCTATGCTGGTATTGCCCGTGAGATTGCGTTTTGTTGTTATAACTGATGGCAAACTTCGGGCAGCGGTGGAGACAACCGAGACAAAGCGCACAACGCTCCACCGTCCAAACAGGATTCTTGCCGAGTTTGTTGGTCTCAGTTTTTGCCGTTTCCTGCATCTCGATTGCCTGCACAGGACATTTCTTGGCACACAGCCCGCAACCGATACAAGCATTTTTATCTACTGCAAAGAACTTGGTCTGACGCTCATATGTCAACAGCGGATCGGTTACCACGCGGAAGAAATACGGCATTCGGTCATGGCTCTTGTTGCCTTGTACACCCGCTTTAATCATCGCTATCACCTCATCTATCTGCGGCTCAGCGGCATCGACTTGTTGCTGTACTTTTACGGGGTCGGAGAGGTCAAACATCGGCGTCCAGTTGTCCGGCATCTTGACAGAGAAACCGGCATTCATAACGATGCCCTTGCGCTTCATTTCACGGCGTGCATCTTCGCAGACGAAGCCTTGCAGGAAGCCATATGTTGCGACCGTGAACACGTAGTTATCCTTCGCCAGACAAATCTCAGCTTTCCGAATGAACTCGCGTACGAGAACCGGCAACTCGTTCCAGTTGGTCGGGGTAACGAATCCAAGCGGCTCATTGTCAGCGAGGGCAATTTTAGAACTTGCGGTCTCGATGGAATGCGCTTGCATGCCGAGGGCTTCGGCTATACGGGTAGCAACATGCTGACTGTTGCCAGTGGCGGAGAAATAGTATATCATAATTTATCTTTCTGATACGTAAATGGTAAAATCACGGCGCAAAGGTACAAAAAAAATCCCACATACGCAAGGGTCAGTGGGATTTTTTGGATTACAAAGGATGATTTCCTTAGTCTATCATCTTAATCAGTTTGGCAGGATTGCCGCCGACGATGGCATTGGCAGGCACATCTTTTGTCACGACAGCCGCAGCTGCAACAACCGCATTCTCGCCAACCGTCACTCCAGGCAATATGGTAGCTCCTGCTCCGATCCATGCGTTCTTACCGATATGCACCGGCTTGCAGATAAGTATCTGACGGTCGTGGAGGTCGTGATTGTTGCTGATAATCTGCACGTTCGCAGCAATCATCGCATTATCCTCAATCGTAATCTCTCCGCGTGCCATCATCAGGCAATCGGGCATAATCATTACGTTTTTGCCTATGTGTACCATGTCGAAGCACACACCCTTCAACGGCGGTTGCACGATAGCTCCTTCGCCGAGGTTTTCGCCAAAGAGTGCTTTCGTCGCTTCGATGATCTCCGGCGTAAAAGGAATCGTTTGGTTCAACGCAAAGAGCTTGCGGCCTTGCTCAATGAACATTGCTTGCATTTCAGGTGTCGATACCTGTGGGTCAACTCTAAATCCTTCCATCATTTATCTGTTTTTAAGGATATTAACACACTCTTTCGGATCGTCAATGCCGTTGAGGCTTTTGTCCAAGGGACATTGGCCGGTCTGGTCACGGTTAAGAATCATCTCAATCTCCTGTTGGAACGAGACCTGAATGCCGGCTTTCTCCAACATTTCGCGAGCAGGCGTAGAGATGGTGTTGGTATAAGCTTGTTTGACACCACCGACCACCATGAGCGCCGCTGCCGCCTTGCCGATTGTCTTATCTGCTACTACGGCTCCTTGCAAGCGCTGTGGCTCGTTCTCCACCAGAGAGAGGAGGTCTTGCACGCCGTGCTGATGATATTCAGTCGTCAAGCCGGCATTGCGGACAATAAGGCTGATATGCTGCTCGTTGAGTTTGGCAAGCATGTCTTCGCCGTCAATAGAGACGAGTTGGTAATCACGCGAACCCAGACCGATCTTGGCAGCCTGCTCAAGGATATGAATACCGTGGCGCGAGTTGATGCGCTCGATGAGTGCCGCCGCATCGTCGCCCTCTTTAGAGGGGTAATGGAAAACGAGATCCACACAGGCTTGGTCCAACGCAACGGGATCAAGCGACGCCAGAATACCGATGTCGTTCATCTCCGGAGCGGCGGGATGGCTGTCGCAGTCGCAGTCCACAGAGAGGTTATTGACGACATTGATATAGATAATCCTTTCGCCGCCGAAATAGTTATGCACGGCTTGCGCAGCCGCAGCCATGGACTCCAGGAATCCGTCCTGGTTGGAAATATGGCCCCAGCACTCGTTTACATCCTCCGTCACACCGGCAGAGTGAATATATGCCTTTCCAGCCGCCGAAGCCACACCGATAGACTGATTCTTGAGAACGCCGCCAAAACCACCCATCGCGTGGCCTTTGAAATGGGCGAGGTTAATCATGAAATCGTAGTTCGCCAGATGCGAGCCGACGAGGTCATACTTGATCCATGTGCTGTCCTGTACAGGGATGCGCATACTGCCTTCTTCGTCCATCAGATCCACAGGAGCGATGTCCAAGAAACCATGGTCTTTGATGGTCTGCCAATGCGCCTCAAAAGTGTTGCGTTTACCCTGATAAGCGGTGTTGCACTCGACGATAGTTCCGTTGACTTGATTGACCAGCTGACTAATCAGTTCGGGCTTGAGGTAGTTATGTCCGCCGGCTTCACCGGTAGAGATCTTAACCGCCACACGACCCTCAGCAGGTCTGCCGAGTGCTTCGTAGATACGGACCAAAGCAGCAGGAGAAATCTCCTGCGTCATATACACTACCGGCTTGTCATTACCGGTTGTTTGCGGTTCTGCGGTGGGCTTGTTCGAGCAACCGACCAAAGTGATGAGACTCATCACACAAAGAATTACTTGTTTCATAAGTTGTTTGTTTTATGATTGTTAAAAAGCAAATTGCAGGCCAGCCATGACGGTTGTTCGCGGCATGGGGAAGCCGGCATTGATTTCGTATTCAGTTCCGAGGATATTATCGGCGGTGAGGGTTAGCCATAGTTCGCGCCAGAGACGTCCTGCGGCGTGAGCTGACCAAAGGCAGAAGTTCTGTTGCCTGCCTTGGTCTCCGGTGGCGGGCAGTTGCGTGTAGAGGCCGTGGATGTATTGGATGTTTGTGCCGATACGGAAACGGTCGTGGTGGTACGCGAGGGAGATATTCAGTTTGTGCTCCGGCGCCGCCAGCACGGGGTTCGCCATATAGAGATAACTGTAATTAGCACCGACCATCAGCCCTTGCCATACGCGGGCAGAGAACTCAACTTCCGCTCCGGCGTTCTTCAGTTCACCGGTGTTCACGTTACGTGGCCGTCCGTCAAAGGGACGCGTCTCAATCATGTTCTTTGCGTGCAAGTAGAAGATGTTCGCACCAAGACGTATTCTGCCGTCGAGGAGGTATTGTTTGTAGGACAGTTCGTAGTTCCATAGGCTGACGGCCTGCAGGCTATCATTCGCCGGCGCGTACATATATAGTTCGCGTATCGTGGGGTTGCGGAAACCGCGCGAGACAACCGCTTTGAGCTGCGCGTCATGGGGCAGCAGGAAAGAGAGACCTGCCTGCGGCGCATAGTAAAAACCCGCTACGGAATGCCACCCTAACCGCACGCCGGCATCCAGCGAGAACCAACTGACCACTTCTTGCCGGAAGTCCACGTAACCTGCCAACTCATATTGGGTATTGCGGATGATATCTTTGGTACTTGGTACTTCGTCACTTAGTCCCTTGTTCCACACATGTCCGCCGAAATGCTGGTAGTCAAATCCAAACGTAGTGTGGTTGCGGCGGAAGAGACGGACGGTTTGATACGCACTCACGCCGAGCATGAGATCCGTGTGGTTGTACTCCGTCTTCGGCAGCGGTTCACCCGCCTTATGTCCGTCGTTGATACGGTGTCTGCCGCCGGAATAATACGCGCGTACAGCTCCTTCCGTGCGGTCGTAGCGGTTCTCCGCCGAGAGCGTCGCCATGCCGCGAAGGATATGCTGGTGGCTGTCAAAGATAGGATCACTCACCGTGCCGGGGTTAGCCGTATTGAAATAAGCGATATTGCCCGTAGCATTCAACGCCCAATGAGAGTTGATGTCATAACCGAGCCGCGCAAATCCGCTGTATTGGTCAAAAGCCATGTTCTCCCGATGTCCGCTGGTACGAACATAGTTAAAGCCCACCGCCTCGGTCCATTGACCACGGCGCAGTTGGTGCGTAATGCCGGCATCGACCGAACCGAATGAACCGCCTTGCGCATGAAAGCGCGTGAGGATAGTGTCGCTTTGGGGCTGCCGTGTGACGATATTAATCACGCCGCCTAAGGCATTGGAGCCGTAGTAGTGCGATGCCGGACCGCGAATGACTTCCACTCTCTCCGCCATCGAGGTCTGGTAGTTGTCGGCTATCGGATGGCCGTACAGACCTGCGTATTGCGGCAGACCGTCAATGAGGACCAACACATCCGTATTCGGCTGACCGCCTATACCGCGCACTTTGATACCACCGGAACCGCCGGTGCTCACACCATAACCCAAGACACCACGCTGCGTGATAAACAAACCCGGCACTTGTTCGGTCAGAGTCGGCAGGATATTCGGCTGCAGTTTCTCCGTCAGGACCTCCTCACTCACCACATTAACCGTCACAGGCAGCAGCCTCGGGTCGGTAGTAGTACGCGTACCGGTTGCCACCACCTCTTGCAGCGCTATCGTACGCAAACTATCCTGCGCCTCTGTTGCCCAAAGGGGCAGCGCGGCAAGGACGATTAGATTCAGACAAAAGCGATGAAGTTTCATAGGCTCGTCATTAGAGGTTCAACAAGTCCTTTTCTGCTTACAACTCTAATCCTTTAATCCAATTCTCCACTTTCGCTTTGTTCGTGCGCACCTCGTGGCCGTAGATGCTGAAACCGGGCTTCACGTCGGCGTTAGGGTACGCTTTGCGGATGTCGCTCACCACATTGCCGAGACCGCTTCCTTCGTGCGTCGTGAACGGATAAATGGTCTTGCCGTTCAGGTCGTACGTGTCGAAGAACGTGAACATAACTTGCGGGTAAGTGCCCCACCAAATCGGTCCGCCGATGAAGATGATGTCGTACTGGTCAAAGAACTCTTTGACGTTTGAAGGTTTGATGGCTTCGCCGTTTGAAGTGTTTATTTGCGGTTCAAACGCCGGACGCCCGTCGTTGCGGGCTTCCTCTTGCGCCAGTTCGGTCAACGGCGTATAAGCCATTCCGTCGTATTTGTGCGTCACGATCTCAAACTGGTCGGCTCCGGTCAGTTCGCTGATGTAGTCCGCCACGATTTTTGTGTTGCCCACTTGGATGTTTCCCACCGAGTAGTTCTCTCCGGCATGAGAGAAGAATACTACAAGACATTTTTTTATTTGTTCATTTACCATTTTCTCATTTTTGTTTTGTGCGTTGCAGCCTGTTAATGCAAGTGCTGCAAGCAAGGTGAATAAAATCTTTCTCATAGCAGTAAATTTGAATTGCGGTGCAAAGGGAACGACGCGCCGTTGAAAAGCAGTGTCGCTGTTCCCTCCAAGCACAAAGCGTGCGTCAGATAACCCGTGTGCGCGAGTTGTAAGTCCGTGGATAATATGTCGGCAAACTCAATGGGTTGCATGCTTATTGTTTTGCTTTCTCAACAAGCCGTTTGCCTAATTCGTACGCTTTCTGCAAGTCCTGCGGAAAACGGGTCTCGCGAATATGCGCACGGGTCGGTTCGTCCACGGCGGTCTCGTATTTGGAGTAGTCGTTGAACTGGTATGTCTCATGCGAACAAAGCATCTCCGGCTGACCGCCAAAGATACCCAACACGCGGTTGCTTTCGCCGAGGATGATGTCGTAGTGCAAGGGCCCTAACAAAGCTTCCGGCGCATTCATCGTGTAGATCGTCGCGCATTGGAGCGGTTTGCGGATGAGCGGTTTGGAGTAGTCGTTGTAATTGACCGCAGGGAAGACGAGCCGCTCAATGAACGCACGCGTCATGCCTGTCGGGAACGAATCAAAAACAGGCGAACCGATGACCAGCACATCGGCGTTGATGGCCTTCTCCAAAACGGGTTGCAACTCGTCTTTGAAACCGCACAGACCGTTAGCCGTATTGCCCTTGCGTTTGCAGAGGAAACAGCTCATACAGCCTTTGTAATTGAGACCGTAGAGGTGGATGAGTTCGGTTTCTGCTCCGGCTTCCTGCGCGCCTTTCATGGCGGCTTCCAACATCTGCGCGGTATTTTTGTTCTTGCGCGGAGAACCATTGATAAAAACTGCTTTCATCTTATTGTCCTTCTTTAATTAGTTTCTCGATGCATGAACCGAGACATCTATCTGCTCCGTACGAGGAATCCACTCGGAATAGACCTGTGCGGCGGTCTCGGCATCGTTGCGAACAATCGTGTGGAGATAGTGATAGACAGGTTCTTCGGTCTCGTTGGGCAGCAAGGTTAAGCGGCAGGTGAGCGTGTCGCCCAAGAAGGTCTCTTTGAGCCAATGAATAGCCAAACAGCGGATGGTGTGTGCGTCCATGAATGCCTCGTCCGCCGACTGCATGGCGATACTAAGGTACGTGCGGTTGTTGACGTGACCGTTGAAATCAAGGTTAATTGGGTTGACACGGTGCTCAATCTGCTGGAGTGGGGTGCCATCTGTAGGGAAACGATGTTTCCGATGGGTCTCGGAAGTGACCTCCGGCAGCACGGGTATCTGCGGCTGGAAAGGTGTCATCGGCGCAAGGCGGTGTGCCTCTGTGTCCAGCAGCGTCCAACAGCCGTAGCCGTGCGCTATCTCCACGCCGTCTGCCCGATGCACGCGGAACTCGGCATAGAGCCGAAGCGCACCCACTTCGCTGTTCCATACGGTCACATCGATATCATCTGACCAAAGGGCGGTCTGCTGTTCGAACCATGCGTTGAACTCCGTAATGACCCAGAATCGGTTCTGTTTGACCACATCAAAAGCCGCCAGATGCAGGCACGACATATAACGCGCCCAACAATCCTGATAATAAAGCAGCACGGCGTTCGGCGTCATCCGGTAGCGCGTGTCCATATCCGCTGCCGTGAGCGAATAACGATGGGTGTATTGGTTCATTTTACCTCTTCCCAGTCAATATCCGTTACTTCACGAAGACGGTCATGCAACTTGACAAAGCGTTTTTCCACTTTGTTAACCACTGCTACTTTGACCCAGTTGCCGATACCGTCGAGGATGATACCCAGGCCGACGAACCAAGCGATGGTCTCTGCACTCACATTCGGGTTAACGAGGCAGTACACGCCGAAGCATGCCGCCAGTACACCAAAGCAGCAAACAATCCACCAGCGGTGGAAACCGACACGCTTGAAATCAAACGAACTGATGGCAAGGTTGATTCCTTCGAACAGCAGCCAGAAAGCAAAGATGAACGGCAATGCCACCATCAACGGAGCCGGATGGAAAACCATGACTGCTCCGAGAATAATTTGTAACAAAGCCGAGAGAAACATCAGTCCGCTCATCGGGATAAATCCGCGAGTAGCCGACCAAGCTGCCATCTCTGTGCAACCGCCAAGGAAGAACATCAAACCAAATACCCAAGCCAGGCTTAACAATGTGGTTCCCGGGCAGAGGATACACATTACGCCGAGTGCTACGAGTGCTACACCCGCAATACACATCCAAATTTTAGTACTCGTTTTCATACGTATAGAATTAAACAAAATAGTTGCGTTTACGCTCAGAAAGCGGCAATAAACGTGCCAGCCTATTTGTCTCTGCCAATTTGTCCATTCTTATGCCAAATTGTCGTTTTACTGCGGTTTTATCAGATATTTTTGCCTAATTCGTACGCCTCATGAAGTTTGTTGTTGCCTGCGATTTCGCGCGGGTCATTCACGCCGCCACAGAAGAGATGGGCCTTCAGAGAGCATTTCTCGTAACAATCAATCCAGCCTTGCAGACCGCTTTCGGCACGTTTGGGTGTGAACTCCTCGTCTTCGGCGGCGGTGGTCAGCAAGTAGATGTCGCGGAACTTGTAATCCTTCGGGTACATGGCATTCATCCGGTCGATGAGCGTCTTCATCTGCCCCGACATCTCATAGTAATAAATAGGTGTCGCCCAGCAAACGACATCCGCGTTGAGCACGCTCTCCATGATCGCCGGCACATCGTCCTTGAACACGCAAGCACCTGTCTCTTGACACTTGAGACAACCGATACAGAATTTGATCTCCTTGCCGCGAAGCGAGATCAACTCCACTTCATGTCCGGCACTCTTGGCGCCTTCCGCAAACTTCTCCGCCAACTGATGACTGTTCGATCCAGGACGGAGAGAGGTAGAGATAACAACTACTTTTTTATTTGACATTGGATATTGGATATTTGAGATTTCTTACTTTAGATTCTTATTGAAGAACTCCGCCAATTTGTCCCAGGGAATGAGGTTCTTGGGTTCGCCTTGGCCTGCCGGTTCCGTATAGCCGCCGTCATAGAGGTCGCAATGCGAGGCATCGGGAATGATAAGCAGCTCTTTGTTCTCGGGACAGGGATTCGGAGCCACCACCGTCTTGTAGCCGTCCGCCTTGCCGTCCACCATGTAATGGTACGCCGCTTCGCCGAAATAACGGCTGTGGGCGTTCTCGCCGTGCATGATCAAAACCGCCGAACGGATCTCGTTGATGTAATACAGGAAACGGCTGTTAGCATAAGCCTGCGTGCCGATGACACGCCATCCGTCATTCGAGTTGCCGCTGCGCGCATGGTAGCCGCGCGGGGTTTTGTAGTAATCGTAGTAATCGTGAACAAAACGCGGAGCTTGTGGAGGAACGGTGTCCAGCACGCCACCGGCCATGGCTTGCGGGTCTGTGAGACGCTGTTGGGAGAGGTTCTCACGATTGCGATGACGCCACTGCTCATCATCGAAAGCATCGTTGTAGTCGTTGCCCGAGACACGCGTCATGTCGTACATCGTCGAAGCCACCGTCGCTTTGATACGCGTATCCGCTGCCGCCGCATTGAGCGCAATGCCGCCCCATCCGCAGATACCGATGATACCAATTCTATCTGCATCCACTTCGGGCAGTTTAGAAAGGTAATCCACCGCCGCCATGAAATCCTCGGTATTGATGTCCGGCGAAGCCGTACGACGCGGTTCACCCGAACTCTCGCCCGTGAAGGAAGGATCAAAAGCCAGCGCAATAAATCCGCGCTCCGCCATCTTCATCGCATACAGACCCGAACTCTGCTCTTTCGTCGCGCCGAAAGGACCGGACACGGCGATTGTCGCGTATTTGTGATTTGACATTTGAGATTTGTCATTTGCCTTCGGCGTGTAAAGATCAGCCACCAGCGTAAAACCGTATTGGTTTTGGAAGGATACCTTTTGGTGGCTTACTTTCTCACTAAGCGGGAATACTTTGTCCCATGTGTCATTTTCACAATTCTTCATTTTTTCATTTGAATTTGTGCAAGCAGCAAAAG
>JAFPJV010000063.1 GCA_017425065.1 Paludibacteraceae bacterium | reverse complement strand
TATTATTTGTCTTTTTCATTATATCATCTAATTGGGTCTAAACAATGTCATCTGTTCGACAAATTGGAATTTATATGAGTTTGGTTGGCACGAACATCGTGCGTCGGGTCATTAGAAAATTGGTCTAAATGCCATATTCTATAACATTACGCAGATCCTGCCTGCTTACTTTAGTTGCTTGCCGTCCTTGAAGGCATTGCCAACACGCTCACCCAAACGGATGTAACCGAGGTGAACGGGGTCGAAAGTGATGAGCGATAGTTTCTCTACATCGGGCTTGCCGTCCGCCGCGAGGAACTCCTCCTTGCAAAGCACGTTCACAATCTCCGCCACAATATAGTAACCGGTCTCGCTCTCGTCGTATTTATGCTTAATACGGCACTCCAACGTCATCGGGAATACATCAAATACTGGTGCATTCACATGGGGCGCTTTCTCTGCTTTCCAGCCGGTCTTCTGCATCTTCTCGGGGTCGTTTTTGGCAGACACGATACCTACGAAATCCGATGCGACGAGCGTATCAACGGTAGCAAAAGCGACAGTAAACTCACCTGTCTCGTTGAGGTTTTTGGTAGTAGCATGGTCACCCATAGAAATCATGATCTCATGCTGGTCCCACTGACCTGCCCATGCGGCATTCATAGCATTGGCTTTACCGTCTTTGTCATACGTGCCAATGATAGTTACGAGTTGGGGCAATACCCAATCTCTCGGTCCAAAACTTTTCATATCCTTAAAATTCAAATCGTTCGAACTTCATTTGTCCGCAAGCCTCTATTTCGGCTACGTATTTCTTGAACTCCGGTGTCCTAACGCCGATAATAGCTTCTCGAGGAATATTCGGCAGCAACTTGCTTTGAAAGTCAGCGTATGCCTTGTCTTGTAAAGCAAAGCGTCGAGCGGTAATATCTACGCTATTTGTTTCCATTAAATCCAATCGGCAGAAACCGGCCGGTACGGCGGCAATAAGCTTCATATTCCTCGCCGAAATCACGGCGCAGCCGTTTCTCTTCGCTCAGTACTTGTACTATCATGATAGCCACGAAGATAACCCAAACAAGCAAAGCTTGCCACGTCCAGAGCCACACGATATAACCGAGCAGATAGATGAACGTCCCCGTCAACATAGGATTGCGGTTGAGCCGATACGGTCCATCCACCATTAGATGTTGGGTGCGCGGACCTATCTCATGATCAAAAGCGTCCATCGGATTGCCTTTGCCGCGACGTTTCATATACACGATCGTCCATATACTGAGAGCCAAACCGCCGATAATCAGCACACCTGTTATCGATGCGCGACACACGCCGATATGCTCCAATGCCGGCATACCTGATGCCAACCACATGATCGTCGGCAACAACACCACGAACATCACTCCGCCGAGCACATAGCCGGCTATTGCACGAAACTTACTCATATGCTATCAGTTCTATTAATCGGGTAAATAAACGCCATTGGCTTTGAGCGGTTCCAGATGGATGGTTATCATCGTGGCTGCTCCGAATCGTTCACGCAGTTTCTGCTCCAGAAGGACACTATGCCTGTGCGCCTCGTATAGCGACACGTTTCCATGCATGCGCAAGTGCATCTCAATCGAGTACACATTGCCCACACGGCGCGTACGGAGATGGTGCATCTCGCTCATCTCGCTGTCCTCAGACACGATATCGCGTATCTGTTGCTCCACTTCTTCCGGCAACCGTTTCTCCATCAAATCCTGTACGGCCTCATGCAGCAGTTTGCCGGCTGTGATGATGATGAAGATACTTACCAGCACCGCAGCTATCGGGTCCAATATTGCCCATTGCCCGCCGAACAACAACGCACCACCGATACCGAGTGCCGTAGCTACCGACGACAACGCGTCTGTGCGATGGTGCCAGGCATTGGCTTCCAGAGCCGGTGAGTTGACACGACGGCTGACATGGACCGTAAGCCAATAGATGATTTCCTTCGCTGCTATGCTGATGAGCGCCGCCCATAAGGCTATCCGACCAGGCATCACCAGTTCCGCGCCGTGCAGCGCACTCACTATCTTCTGCACACCCTCCGCCGCCAAGACACCACCTGCCACCAAGAGCGCAATAGCCACGATAGTAGTGGCCAGTGTCTCATATTTACCGTGACCATATGGGTGCTCACTGTCCGCCGGACGACTGCTGATCTTCACAAAAAGAAGCACCACAAAATCCGTCAGCAGGTCGCTCAACGAATGTACGGCATCCGCTATCATCGCAGCCGAGCAACCTATGATTCCCGCCACGAACTTCAAGGCAGTTAATGCCACATTAACCACGCTACCCCATAGGGTGATTCGTATAATCTCTTTCTCTCGCGTCATCTGTTTTATTCCTTCTTATTATATTTCGCTTTGACAATCTCGTATGAGTTGCGAGTAAGGTCACGTAGTAACTCGTCCGGCGCGGTATGTGGGGCGATACCTATCCAATGTTTCGGCGACTCGTTGTACGGATTACCGATACAATCGTATTGCGCCTTCAGTTCGTCTATCCGTTCCGGCTGGCACTTGAGCGAAAGGACCTGAAAATCATT